>JAYTCN010000028.1:0-5708 GCA_043736475.1 Paracoccaceae bacterium | reverse complement strand
CTCTTTTTCATAACTCTCACCCTTCACAGGTTTCGAGTCTGCGGCTAACCTGGGGCGGTTCAGTTTGACGTCCAAAATCTTCTCGCCAAGTTTTACATATCGAAACCGGATGCTGATGGTTGTCTGGGCTCGCAGCAGCTATTGGGCAAATTCTAGTCGGATTGACTGACACGGCGGGCATTGACAGAGGACCATTTCTTGAAGTGGTCAGCGTGCCTGCCTAGCCTGCCGGGATGACAAACCTAGCTCCATTTGTTCCTAAATGACGTCGCCGGCGATAGTCCGCCGGGCAGATTCCAGGTGGAGAGGGTTCGACTCCAGTCCCGTTCCCTCCGCCAATTGGTATGTTACTTTTAGGGCAATTCGATCACAAGGTTTTTGCATGTTTTTGAGACGGAGATTCCAGGTGTGCGTGCCACTCGAACCGAGCCGGACTACACGGCATTGAAGGTTTAGGAAATTTGGTTCGGGACTGCGATTTTGTTTGGGGGTATGATTGGGGGTACAATTTAGATAGTCGAATTAAAAAATACATATTATCAATTATTTATTGATCAACTGCGAGTCACCTATGCGCACCACCAAACCCGGAAACCACCGTACGCTGGTATCACTGGCCGTTAACCATTTTGGGTGAAACTTTGCCTTCGCTTGTGTCGTTGCTTGATCCGTGCCACGAACAATCAGCGCAATTCGTGAAGGAGCAGGACCGTGTTTGAATCGTTTTTTCCGCGACCGCGATTGTTCTTTCTGTCGGCCCTGATCTGGGCGCTGGCTGCGGTGCTGTTTTGGGTCTTCTGGGCCAAGCAAGGTGGCACCGGCCTGAGCATCGGTGGCCTGGTTGGATTGCCTTTTCCGGCGCCATTGCCCGAAGGGGCCGACGAAGCGGCGGTCATGGCATTCGAGGAAGCGCGCGTGTTTCCGATGGACTTCTGGCTGCATCAATACATGGCGGCCGCCTATGGCCTGTTCGCCGCCTACTGGATGTATTACGCTCCGACAAAATGGGCGAAATGGTCGGTGGCCGGGTCGGCTTTGATCATTTTCGTGGTCTGGTTCCAGGTCTGGATCGACGTCAAGATCAACGACTGGTTCGGCGTGTTCTACGACATGATCCAAAAGGCATTGGCGGAACCCAATTCGGTCTCGGCACCCGATTTTTATGGCCAGCTGCTGACCTTCTTCGCCTATGCCGGGGTGGCGATATTTGTGGCGGTACTGAACGGCTTTTTCGTCAGCCATTATGTGTTCCGTTGGCGGACGGCGATGAGCGACCGCTACGTCGACATGTGGCCGCGCATCCGCACCATCGAAGGCGCGTCGCAGCGTGTGCAGGAAGACACGATGCGCTTTGCCAGTATCATGGAAGGGCTGGGGGTGGCGCTGATCGATTCAGTGATGACGCTTATCGCGTTCCTGCCGATTCTCTGGGGTTTTGGCGAAGTGGTGAAGGAAATACCGATCATCGGCGCAGTGCCGCAGGTGCTTGTCATTGTTGCTGTAGTGTGGGCGATTCTGGGAACCGGGCTGCTGGCGCTGGCCGGTATCCGCCTGCCGGGTCTGGAATTCCGCAACCAGCGGGTCGAGGCGGCGTTCCGCAAGGAACTGGTTCTGGGCGAGGAAGACCCCGAGCGTGCGCACCCGCCGGTCCTGTACGATTTGTTTGCCAATGTGCGGCAGAATTATTTCCGGCTGTATCTGAACTATCTTTATTTCAACGTCGTGCGTTACATCTATCTGCAGACCGGGGCGATCATGCCCTATGTGGCGCTGGCACCGACGATCATTGCGGGCGGATTCACCCTGGGAGTCATGCAGCAAATCCTGCGGGCATTCGGCAGGGTTGTTGGTTCGTTCCAGTTCCTGGTCAATTCGTGGACAACCATTGTCGAGCTGATCTCGATCTACAAACGCCTTGCCGCCTTTGAGGCGCAGATCGAAGGCAAGCGGCTGGCCGGGATCGAGATGGAAGGACCGACGGTGGCGGCTTGATGGCCGTTACTCAATCCTGAACGTCATCGACGCCCATAAACTGACCCAGACGGCGCGGGTTTGGGCGTTGAAATCGGCGGTCGGTTCGATCATCTGGACCGAATTGACCAGAAATTCGCCGCCGCCGTCGGCCGGAACGGTGACTTCGCCATTGGCGTCGGTCGTCAACGTCGTTTTGATCGTTTCACCGCCATCGTTCGGCCGGCGAAAAACGTTCACCAGCGAATTGGCGAAGGGTTGGTTCTGCCAATACAGCCGAAAGCGCATTTCTTGCGGCGCGGGCGTTGCATAGGGATTGGTCAGGGCGACCAGTTCAAACGGCATGCCGCTATTGACGTCTTGCCCCTGCCCCTGGCCGATTTTCACCAATGATTTGGAAAACCGGAAATAGGCTTCGATGAAATTGGTTTCCGGCAAGCCGCGCTCGCGGTGCCTGTCGATGACCCAGTCCAGCCTGTGCGCCGTGACGAAATCGGCAAATTTTACCCATTCGGTGTAGGTCAGCAGGTTGGTCGTGGACCGGAAACTCAGCACCAGCAGTCCGTCGTTTTCGGCGGCGAAGGCGACGGCGGGCAGATCGCCAAGCCGGCCTGGCACCGGGCGGCGCGACCTGGCATCAATCATGTCGAAGAATTTGAACGTATCGGGCAGATAGGCAAACGCGTTGCCCTTGAAGTTCTGCCCGACTTTCAGATGCGCCTGCACTTTGTCGCCCGCTTGCACCGAATAATCATACGGCTCTATCCAGGCCTCATGCGATTGAGCGGCCATTGGAGCAAACAGGACGAGTAGCAGAAAAATCCAGTGGCGCGGGTGGCGTGTTTGGGGCATCTGTCTGGTTCCGAAATTCAGGAGGTTTCTGGTGTTGCAGCGTCTGCATGCGTTGGCGACGATCCTAGTCTTGTTGGCTGGGACTGCCAAGGCGCACGAGCTTTCACCCGCCATTGCCGACCTGTCGTTCGCGCCGGGGTCATTCACAATCGCGATCGCGGTCAATCTGGAAGTGCTGGTGGCGCGGATCGAGCCGGGAAATGCCGACACCAACGATTCTGCCAATGCGGCGGATTATGACCGTTTGCGAGCCTTGCCGCCCGAAGCCATGGAACAGGCATTCGCTGCCTTCACCAAAGATTTTCTCGATGGGGTTTCGGTGTCGCTGGATGGTATGGAGCAAGAGGTTGCCGTTCGGAGCGTCACCATTCCCGAAGTCGGCGATATTGATTTGGTGCGGCTTTCGCAACTTGTTGTCACCGGTCCGGTTCCGAATGGTGCGTTGAATCTGGTTTGGCAATGGGACGCTGCTTTTGGCCCGATTGTCCTGCGCGCCCCGGCGATAACGGGTGAGGCCGAACCGTATACTGCCTACCTGACCAACGGCATGGCCAGTGATCCGATTGCCATTATCGGGGCGGAGCAGAAGAACGTATGGGAAACAATCAAGGACTATTCGTGGATCGGCTTTACCCACATCGTGCCCAAGGGACTGGATCACATCCTGTTCGTGGTCGGGTTGTTTTTGCTGTCGACCAAAATGTCGCCGCTGCTGTGGCAGGTAACGGCGTTTACCGTGGCGCATACGGTTTCGCTGGCGTTGGGGATGTTGGGCATCGTGGCGATTTCGCCCGCTATCGTCGAACCGCTGATCGCGCTTTCCATTGCTTATGTCGCGATCGAGAACGTGTTTGTCAGCGGGCTAAGTCGGTGGCGGCCATTTGTGGTTTTCGGCTTTGGCTTGTTGCACGGGCTGGGGTTTGCCGGGGTCTTGACCGAAATCGGCTTGTCGTCGGGTCAGTTCGTGACCGGGTTGATCGCTTTCAACGTCGGCGTCGAATTGGGGCAATTGTCGGTGATCCTGGCCTGTTTTCTGGCCGTTGGCGCTTGGTTTGGTGCCAGGTCCTGGTATCGGCAACGCATCACGATTCCGGCGTCGCTGGCGATTGCGGCCATCGGATTGTCTTGGTTCGTCGAGCGGGCATTTCTTGCCTAGCGCTTGATGGAGCGGTGCCGATGTGGTGAGGTGCCGCAAACCCCTATTCCGCCGAGGATGAACCCATGCTGGACGCAACCAATCTATCCGCAATGCTTTCGGACCCTTCGCTGCTGCTGACCAAGGCTTTGGTCGGCGGCGAATGGTGCGATGCGGATACGGGGGTGTCTTTTGCGGTCACAAACCCGGCACGGGGCGACGTGATTTGCACGGTGCCCGATATGGGCGCAGTGGAAACGCGACGGGCGATTGATGCAGCTTATGTGGCTCAAAAGGCTTGGGCGGCCCGGACAGGAAAAGATCGGTCGGGCGTGTTGCGGGCTTGGTTCAACCTGATGGTGGCCAATGCCGATGATCTTGGCCGGATCCTGTGTGCCGAGATGGGCAAACCTTATGCCGAAGCGCGCGGCGAGGTGATCTACGGTGCCAGTTTCATCGAATGGTTCGCCGAGGAAGCACGGCGCAATTACGGCGAGACGGTGCCGGGGCATCAACCCGACAAGCGCATCCTGATCATCAAGCAGCCAGTCGGCGTGGTCGCCTCGATCACGCCGTGGAATTTTCCCAATGCGATGATCGCCCGCAAGGTCGGGCCGGCTTTGGCGGTCGGCTGCGCCTTTGTCGCCAAGCCGGCAGGGGAAACGCCGCTGTCGGCTTTGGCGATGGCCTTGCTGGCCGAGCGGGCCGGGCTGCCGAAAGGGTTGTTCAGCGTGATTACCTCGAAACGCTCCCCGGTGATCGGCAAGGAGTTCTGCGACAATCCAAAAGTGCGCAAACTGACCTTTACCGGCTCGACCGAAGTCGGTCGCATCCTCTTGGCGCAGGGTGCGCCGCAGGTAATGAAAATGTCGATGGAACTGGGGGGCAACGCACCGTTCATCGTCTTTGACGACGCCGATCTCGACAAGGCAGTCGAGGGGGCGATGATCTCGAAATACCGCAACAACGGCCAGACCTGCGTCTGTGCCAACCGGATTTACGTGCAATCCGGGGTCTACGATGCCTTCGCCGCCAAGCTGGCGGTGGCGGTGGGCAAGATGAAGGTGGGGGACGGCTTTGGCGAGGGGATCACCACCGGGCCGCTGATTACCCCTGCGGCAGTGGCGAAGGTCGAGGAACATATCGCCGATGCCGTTGCCAAAGGGGCCAAGGTTCTGGCCGGTGGCAAGCGCCACCCGCTCGGCGGCACGTTTTTCGAGCCGACGATCCTGACCGGGATGACCAGGGATATGCTGGTCGCCAATGACGAGACATTTGGCCCGGTGGCTCCGTTGTTTGCCTTCAGGGACGAAGCCGATGTGATCGCGGCGGCCAATGACACCATCTTTGGCCTCGCGTCCTATTTCTACGCCCGCGACCTCTCGCGCGTCTGGCGGGTGGCCGAGGCGCTGGAATACGGCATGGTCGGGGTCAACACCGGCCTGATCTCGACCGCCGAAGCGCCGTTTGGCGGGATGAAACAGTCGGGGTTGGGGCGCGAAGGGTCGCGCCACGGGATCGAGGATTATCTGGAGATGAAGTATATTTGTTTGAGCGTTTGAGGGACTCTGAAAGGGGTGGCGATGAAACCGCGCGTTTTGATTGCTAGAGTCTGTCTGACCTAGGCCGTGTTGACAAATTCGCGCATCCGCAGGCGGATTGAGATGAGATGGATGAAGCCGAGATCGCTGGCGGCGGTTTTGTCGTAGCGGGTGGCGAGGCGGCGGGCGTTCTTGAGGCGGTTGAAGCA
>JAYTCN010000027.1:0-2418 GCA_043736475.1 Paracoccaceae bacterium | reverse complement strand
CCCGAGATGTGCAGCCTGAACATGGGGTCGATGAATTTCGCGCTGTATCCGATGGCTGCGAAGATTTCTCAGTGGAAGTTTGACTGGGAAAAGCCGTTTCTGGAAGGCTCGGACGATCTGGTGTTCAAGAACACCCCGCGCGATATTGCTTTTGTCTTGAAAGAGATGGGCGCGCAGCGCGGCGCACGTTTCGAGTTTGAATGCTATGATGTCAGCCACCTTTATATGCTGAAGCATTTCGTGGATCGTGAAGCGGTCAAGGCGCCGCTGTTCATCCAGTTTGTGTTTGGCGTGCTTGGCGGCATGGCGGCTGACCCTGATATGCTGATGCTGATGAAGCGCACGGCGGATCAGTTGTTTGGCGACAGCTATGAGTTTTCGGTGCTGGCTGCGGGGCGGCATCAGATCCCGATGGCGACCATTGCGGCGGCGATGGGCGGCCATGTGCGGGTCGGGCTGGAGGATAATCTTTACCTGTCGAAAGGCGTGCTGGCGCAGTCCAATGCCGAGCAGGTGCGGCAGATCCGGGGCATTGTCGAAGGGTTGGGACGGGTTGTGGCCTCGCCAAATGAAGCCCGCGCGATGTTGGGCTTGAAAGGTGCGAGCGAGGTGACGTTTTGATCAGCTATCGTCTGGCTGTGGCGGAGGATGCGGCACTGATCCACGCGATGCTGGCCGAAATGGCGGATGCCGAGGGCGGCGTGATTGGCGGCGGAGTGGAAAGCTTGGTGCAGCACGGTTTTGGGGTAGAGCCGCGGTTTCGCGTGGTGCTGGCCGAAGATCAGGGCATCACATTGGGTTTTTGTCTGTTCCTGCCGGAATATTCCAGTTGGCGCGGTGCTATGGGACTGTTTGTGCAGGATATTTACCTAAGCCATGCCGCGCGGGGCAAAGGCTTGGGGCGTGAGCTGTTGGTGGCGGCACTGGCCCATGCACAGGATTGGCAGCCCGCGTTCCTGGCACTGATGGTCAAGCGCAGCAATATCTTGGCGATTGGATTTTACGAAACCCTGGGCTTTACATTGCGCGACGCCTCGGACCCATACATTCTTGAGGGAGAGGGCCTGAAAGCCCTGATGCAACCATGATCACAGTGTTCGACGACGCGCAGCGGGCGCATGATCCGCAGTTTTTCCTGTCGTCTGGCGCGAAGAAGCCCTGCCCCGAGCAGCCTGCGCGGGTGGATGCCTTGCTGGGGGCGGTGCGGCGGATCGGTTCGGCGGTGGTGCAAGCGCCGGATGCCGGATTAGCGCCGATTTTGGCGGTGCATCCGCAAAGGTATCTGTCGTTCTTGCAGGGGATTTACGCGCGCTGGCAGCGAATTGAGGGTGCCTCGGCAGAAGTGATCCCGAACGTGCATCCAGCCAGCCGATTGGATGGCTATCCCTTGTCAGCGGTGGGTCAGGCTGGCTTTCATATGACCGATACCTCTTGCCCGATTTCGGCGCAGACCTGGGGGGCGGCTTATGCTTCGGCGCAATCCGCGATCCATGCGGCGGATTTGGTTGTGGGTGGTGAGAGGGCGGCCTATGCCCTGTGCCGCCCGCCCGGGCATCACGCTTTTGCCGAGTTGGCGGGCGGATTTTGCTATCTGAACAACTCTGGCATTGCGGCGCAGCGCTTGACAGATGACGGGCGACGGGTGGCAATTTTGGACGTGGATTTGCACCACGGCAACGGCACCCAAGGCATGTTCTATGCGCGCGGCGATGTGCTGACGGTGTCACTGCACGCGCATCCCGAACGGTTTTATCCGTTCTTCTGGGGTTATGCCGAGGAGTTTGGCGAGGGGGAAGGCATAGGGGCAAACCTTAACCTGCCGTTGGCGCGCGGCACAGGGGATGCTGGTTTCCTCGCGGCTTTGGCGCAAGGCATTGAAAAAATTCAGACTTGGGGCGCCGATAGCGTGGTGCTGGCGCTGGGACTGGATGCGTTTGAGGGCGATCCCTTTGCCGGATTGGCCGTGACCACACCGGGCTTTGCGGCGATTGGGCGGGCGGTGGCGGCGATGGGCTTGCCTGTGGTGATCGTGCAGGAAGGCGGATATTTGTGCCCGGAGCTGGGGGATAATCTGGAGGCGGTTTTGCGGGCTTGGTAGCGGCGCACTTGGGGTGACGTTAGAGCGTATCGCCTTTGGATCAGGCTCACCTGATCAAAGGCGATACGCAACATAACCAATGGCTTGCCTGTCTTGGAACGCCTTCAATCTGAATCAGATTGAAGGCGTTCCACTCTAGATGCCTCCGGCGGGGATACCTGAGTACAGAGGATGAACTAAGCCGGGGTTTAGGCGGGGATTTCGGTTATCGTTTTGCCCCCGCTTAGAACGAAGAAAGCGTCTTGTGGGACGGGGAGGGAGTGGCTTTCGAGCTCCGACAGGCCGGCCCATTGGGCGCGGATCACCCGGCTGACGACGGC
>JAYTCN010000026.1:0-2429 GCA_043736475.1 Paracoccaceae bacterium | reverse complement strand
GCCGGCACGCCTTACGCCGACCTGATGGTGCCGGTTCAATGGGACAGCGCAAGCGGACAGGGGCGGCGGCAACCGCCCTTGTTGCCCGGGCGCAGATGCCACAGTATTTGGCTGGCCGTCCGGGATCCGGGTGAATGGCCGAAAAGATCGTTTGGGCTTGCCCGTCCAGCGGTTTCCGGCAATTCTGCCAGCGCGTGTCAGAAGGGCCAGCCAGTGAACAGTTCCCCAAAAATTTCTGGCGTTGTCCCGGCGGTTTCGACGCCGTTGCTGGCCGACGGCATGCCCGACCTTGACCGGATGGCGGCGCATTGCCGGACATTGCTTGCCGATGGCGCGACCGGTCTTGCCATCATGGGATCGACCGGCGAGGCAACCTCGTTCTCGGTGGCCGAGCGGCAGGCAATTCTTGCCGGGCTGATCGAACGGGGTATTGCGCCGGAATTGCTGGCGCCCGGTGCCGGCAACTGCGCCGTTGCCGATACGGTCGCGCTGGTCCGGCACGGGTTGGCGCAGGGGGTGACCAGGTTTCTGTTGCTGCCGCCGTTCTATTACAAGAACGTCAGTGACGCGGGGTTATTTGCCGCCTACGCCGAGGTGGTCGAGCGCGTTGGCGATGAACGACTGCGGATCATCCTGTATCATTTTCCCGCCATGTCCGGGGTACCGATAGGCCAGGCTTTGGTTGCCCGGTTGCGGTATCGGTACCCCGAAACCTTTGTCGGCATGAAAGATTCAAGCGGCGAACCTTCACACAGTATCGCGATGATCCGGGAAAACCCCGGGTTCTCCCTGCTGGCGGGTGCCGACCAGACCATGTTGACGGTGCTGCAAAACGGCGGTGCCGGCTGCATAACCGCCCTGACCAACCTTGCGACGCCGGAACTGGCGTTCATTTATCAAAATCACGCCGATCCGGCCCAGGCCGCCGAGGTTGCGCGGGTGCAGGCAAGGATCGGGGCCTTGCGCAAAATGTCGGCATCCGGCATTCAGCTGACCAATATCAAGGCCATGCTGGCGCGACGCTACAATGCGCCGGAGTGGCTGCGGGCGCGCCCGCCATTCATCGCCGCCGGGCCGGACCAGATCCGCTACGTTGACGAAAGCATGACGGCGATCGACCGGCAATTCCCGTTCCCGAAAGGCATGACATGACCCGAAAATCCGCCGATCAGTTGCGCTCGGCCCGCTGGTTTGCCGCCGATGATTTCCGCGGTTTTGGCCATCGGTCGCGGGCCATGCAGATGGGCTGGGGACCCGAGGAATGGGCGGGCAAGCCGGTGGTTGCCATTCTCAACACCTGGTCCGACATCAACCCGTGCCACGTGCATTTCAAACAGCGGGTCGAAGATGTCAAACGCGGGGTGTTTCAGGCAGGCGGGCAGCCGCTGGAACTGCCGGCGCTGTCGCTGGCCGAGATCTATGTCAAGCCGACGACCATGCTGTATCGCAACATGCTGGCGATGGAGACCGAGGAATTGTTGCGCTCGCATCCGGTGGATGGCGCCGTGTTGATGGGTGGTTGCGACAAGACCACGCCGGCGCTGGTGATGGGGGCGGTTTCTGCCGGACTGCCGTTCATCTATTTGCCCGCCGGGCCGATGCTGCGCGGCAATCATGAAGGCAAGATGCTCGGCTCGGGTTCGGACACGCTCAAATACTGGGAAGAACGGCGGGCCGACACGATATCGGCCGAACAACTGGCCGGGGTTGAAGCCGGTATTGCCCGTTCCTATGGCCATTGCATGACCATGGGCACCGCCAGCACAATGACGGCAATCGCCGAGGCGATGGGGCTGTGCCTGCCCGGCGCAAGTTCGATCCCGGCGGCGGATTCGAACCATATCCGCATGTCGGCCGCGGTCGGGCGGCGGGCGGTCGAGATGATCTGGGAGGACCTGACGCCCGAGAAGATCATCACCGCGAAATCGGTTGAAAACGCGGTCACCGTGGCCATGGCGACCGGTTGTTCGACCAACGCGGTCATCCATCTGATCGCCATGGCCAGACGGGCGGGGATCGCGCTGTCGCTCGACGATCTCGATGCCAAGGGCCGCACGACCCCGGTGATCGCCAACATCCGCCCGTCGGGGACCACCTATCTGATGGAAGATTTTTACTACGCCGGCGGGCTGCGCGGCCTGATGGAACGCATGGGCGACAAGTTGCACCGCGATTGCCTCACCGTCACCGGCAAATCGCTGGGCGATGGTCTGGCCGGGGCGCAGGTATTCAACGACGATGTGATCCGGCCGATGTCAAACCCGATCTATCACGAGGGCTCGCTGGCGGTGTTGCGCGGCAATCTGGCCCCGGACGGGGCGGTGATCAAACCGGCGGCCTGCGATCCGAAGTTTCACCTGCATCAGGGTCCGGCGCTGGTGTTCGACAGCTATGCGGAAATGAAAGCTGCGGTGGATGACGAAAATCTG
>JAYTCN010000025.1:0-2442 GCA_043736475.1 Paracoccaceae bacterium | reverse complement strand
TCGTCGGCGTAACGGAAACCCGGCAGGATTTGTTTGAAATGATTCTGGTGGTGCTGACGATTGCAGCCTTTATCGTTGCCAACGGGCTGTTTGCCAGGAAAGGCCAAGACGCGATCATCGTTGAGGCCGGGTTCGTGCTGGCGATGGGCGCGGTGATGTTTCTGGCCCAGGTTATTCTTTAGGAATCGACCATGAGCGGCGCCAAGGCCGGTTGGCGGGGCAAGTCGGTGCAACCGGATCTGGCAGCGCGTGGCGTGGTCGCGCACGAAAAGGTTTCGCCGCCGCGCCTGTATCAGTTTTGCCAGTCTTTCAATTTGACCTGGATGCGACTATGTTGGTTCCCGGCGGGTTCTGTTCTTCTCGTGAGGGGCTAGCATCCCTTTGGCCGTAAATCTTCGTACGGGAGCTGGCTCTGCGACTGGTCCTGGCCTATCGCACCTGGCGCCCACCTGATACTTCAGGTCACGAGGGTCGAATGCTTCCACGGTTGCTATGGGCCCGCCGCTTTTCCGTTTCGCGACCGTGGCCTTCGTGATTTATGACACGGCATGGATATTTCAGAACAAAAGAAACTGGCGCGCACCGAGGCCTATGCGCGGCGAAAAACGGCACATGATCGCGCTCCGGACGCGGGACAAACGGCGGCCGTGTCCGCGCTGGAATTTGTCGGCACGCTCGGCGCGGAATCAGTTGTTTCGGCTTATTTGCCCATGCGCACCGAGATCGACCCAAGACCGGCAATGCTGGCACTGCACGGGCGCGGCCATCGAATTTGCCTACCGGTGATCGACGGACCGGCGCTGCCGCTGAAATTTCGGCACTGGACGCCCGGTTGTCCGCTTCAGGCGGGGCCATTTGGTGCCCCGGTGCCGGTGGGTGGCGACTGGCTGGTACCCGACGTATTGTTGGTGCCACTGTTGGCCTTTGACCTTCGTTTGTATCGGCTTGGCTATGGCGGCGGCTATTACGACCGGACTTTGGCGTGGCTGCGGCGTCAAAGACCGGTCGCGGCGGCGGGGTTTGCCTATGCCGGCCAACAGGTGATCGGCGTGCCCGTTGATGAATTTGACCAGCAACTGGATGCCGTGATCACCGAAGCGGGCATCGTCAAAGGTTGATCGCGCTTGTCGCGCCCGGGCTTTGCCGCTAGAGCACGTGGCCATGAAAATCCTGTTTCTCGGGGACGTCATGGGCCGCGCGGGCCGCCGGGCGGTGATCGCGGCCCTGCCGGATTTGCGGCAACGGCTGCGCCTCGATTTTGTCGTCGTCAATGCCGAGAACGCCAGCGCCGGTGTCGGGCTGTCGGCAGACCATGCCAAGGAATTGCTGACTGCAGGGGCAGATTGCATCACTTTGGGCGACCATGCTTTTGACCAGAAGGACATGCTGGGTTTCATCGACCAGGAACCGCGGATCCTTCGGCCGCTGAATCTGGCAAAGGCAGCACCTGGCAAAGGGGCGCGCATGTTCGATGCCGCTGGCGGACGCAAGGTTTTCGTGGCTCAGGCCTTGGGCCAGGTCTTCATGAAACGACCGTTTGCCGACCCGTTTTCGGCGCTCGATGCCGCCTTGAAAGAAGCCCCGATGGGGGGCAGGGCAAGTGCCGTCGTGGTGGATTTCCATGCCGAGGCGACATCCGAAAAGATGGCAATGGGGCATTTTCTGGATGGAAGGGCGTCGCTGGTGGTCGGAACGCATACGCATGTTCCGACGGCGGATGCCCGAATTCTGCCGCAGGGCACTGCCTGCCAAAGCGATGCTGGCATGTGCGGCGACTACAACTCGGTCATCGGCATGACCAAGGATGAGCCGATGCGGCGCTTCATCACCGGCATGGCGCGGGATCGCTTTGCCCCCGCCGAAGGCGAAGCTACATTATGCGGTGTCATGGTTGACACCGATGACAGGACCGGCAAGGCGCTGCGTATAGCCCCGATCAGGCTCGGCGGAATTTTGTCGCCGGCAGACGGGCCATGACTTCGCGGCTGAAACTGGTCGGCACGCTTGTCGGGCTGGGCGCGGCCTGGGGGCTGACCCAGCCTTTGACCAAGATCACCGTCGCTACCGGCCACCAGCCGTTTGGCCTGATCTTTTGGCAATTGGTGGTTGTCAGCCTGTTCATGGCCGCGATTCAGCTCGCCTTGGGCAAATCATTTGGCCTGGCCCGGCGGCACCTTGATCTTTACGTGGCAATTGCGGTTTTGGGGACGGTATTTCCAAATTTCATTTCGTATCGCTCGGCGGTTTTTCTGCCAGCGGGCGTTATGGCGATCATTATCGCCATCGTTCCGATGTTTGCGGTGCCGGTGGCTATCGGGTTCGGGCTGGAAAAACCCAACCTGGTGCGGATGGCCGGAATTTTCGCCGGTGGGTTGGCGATCATTTTGTTGATCGGCCCGCAAGCGGGCCTGCCGCCAGGGATCGGGCCATGGGTGATACTGG
>JAYTCN010000024.1:0-2450 GCA_043736475.1 Paracoccaceae bacterium | reverse complement strand
CCGGATCAGGACACGCTCCAGCAGGTCAAAAGGGCGCAGATAATCGACCTGACCCCGCATATCGGCCAGGAATTCCCTGACAGGGTCGAATTTGGCCGCGCCTCCCAGCAGGCTTTCCCACAGATTTCCGGTCCGCCCATGGGCCAGGTCGAACAGTTCCGCCTCACTGACCCCGCAAAGCGGTGAACGCAGCACGGCGGCAAGCGACAGGTTGTCATCCGGCGTGTCCAGAAACGACAGCAGCGCCAGCAGGTCCTTGACCGCCAATTCCGCCGCCAGTTTCAGCCGGTCCGCCCCGGCAATCGGCAATCCCAATTGCTTGCAGGCCCGGATGATTTCAGTGAACAACCGTGAGCGGCTTTGCACCAGGATCAGGAAATCCCCGGCGTGCAGCGGACGCGGCCCCTCGCGCGCTACAATGGTGGTCCGCGCTGTCAGCAAGGTCTGAATTTCGGCGGCGATCCGGTCAGCAAGCCGGGCAAAATGATGGGTCGCGCTGATCAGATCCACCGGGTCCTCAAACGGGCTGTCCTCGGGTTTCTCGTCTGGCTCGATCAACGGCCACAGGTCCACCCGCCCCGGCAGCGCCTGCCGAAAGGCAATGTGGGAAATGTCGGGACCAAGTGCTGCCGCATCGCGGTCCCGCAAGGCCGCATCAACAAAATGCAGGATCGCCGGCGAAGAGCGAAATGAATATTCCAGTTTCAGGCTCTGAAACGCCTGCTCCACCGCCTCGAACCGACGCTTGAACGCGCTGTGCTTGTCGTCAAACGCTGCGACATTGGCACCTTGAAATGAATAGATCGACTGTTTTTGGTCGCCGACCACAAAGATCGTCCTTTGGCCGTCCCGCGCACCCTGTCCGGCGGTAAACTCGGCCGTCAGCAACTCGATCACCCGCCATTGCACCGGGCTGGTATCCTGCGCCTCGTCGACCAGAACGTGATCGATCCCGCCATCCAATCGGTAAAGCACCCACGCCGCCACTGAGGGATCAGTGACCAGATCGGTGGCCCGTGCGATCAGATCGTCAAAATCCAGCCATCCGCCGGCAGCTTTTCGCATTTCATAGCGCGGCAGAAACGCGTGGGCAAAACGGGTCAGGGCTGCGGTCTTGCGCGCGGCCTGCATGGTCAACCGCTGTTCACGCGCCGCCTCGACCCGCAGCATCAAGTCGTTCAGTTTGGGCAGGGCGTCGCCCAATTTGCCCTGACTGGGACCGGTCGGAAAGCTGCCGATCTTGGCCAAAGTCGCCTTCGCGCCGGACTTGAACAAGAGAGTGTCCTCAAGAACGCCAAGCGTTTCGTGATTTGTGCCGTCAAGCGCGATCGTCGACAGTTTGTCATGGGCCTTCACATCATTTGCCGACCCCTGCGCCAGAACTGCCAGCAGGTCGCCAAACCACGCGCCTACACCCCACAACAACCTTTCGGTCAGATCCCGCTCTGCAGTGGCAAAGTCAATCGCTTGGGAATCGTCTCTGTGCTGGCGGAAAAGCTCCCTCTTTCCCACGATCTGCTCGATCAGACCCATAAAGTCATTGCCGGAAAACTCGCGCGCAATCTCGGCCACGGCGTCAGACCCCAGGCCGTCGGCCATCTCCTCCAGAATTTCCTGGCGCAGCAGCCGGGCCGAGCGGTCGTCAAGTTCGCCAAAGCGCGGTGACACCCCGGCCTCCAGCGGAAACCGCCGCAGCAGCGTGGCGCAGAAACTGTGGATGGTCTGAATGCGCAGGCCGCCCGGCGCCTCGATTGCCCGGGCAAACAGTCGCCGCGCCCGCGCAAGATGGCCGCTGTCCATCTGCTCCTCACCAAGATCAGCCAGCGCCTGACGCAATGCCGCGTCCGGTTTCATCGCCCATTCACCAAGGGTTTTGAACAGCCGGTTCTGCATCTCGCTCGCGGCCGATTTGGTATAGGTCAGGCACAGGATCTGCTGCGGCTCGACGTCCTGCAACAAAAGCCGCGCCACCCGGTCGGTCAGAACCCGGGTCTTGCCGGATCCGGCATTGGCCATCAACCAGGTCGAGGCGTCGGGCTTTGAGGCCAGAACTTGCCGCCGGCTGGCATCGTCACGCATTGCCATCACCCCCGACGACAATGCCCGTGGCCCGGTCTGACATCTGCCATTCGCCAAAGCGCGACAGGTGGTCATAGTCCCGGGCGAACCGGGCCTCGAACACGGCGCGCCGCGCCGAATATCCGGTCTCAGCCTGCTGATAGCGGGCGATCAACACCCCGAACCGCTGCCATTGCTCATCCAGCAGGTCGGCGGTCACAGCGGTTTCCACCGCCTTTTCCCCGGCGCCAAGCCCGATATAGGTGATCCGCGCCACCTCCGCCCGGCCAAATTCCGCAAAACCGCCGCGTTCCGCCATCGCTGCCGCCAACAGCAACTGCTTGTCAAACACCTCCTGTTGCGCCTCGGTCGGCGGCGTGCCGGTCTTGTAG
>JAYTCN010000023.1:0-5789 GCA_043736475.1 Paracoccaceae bacterium | reverse complement strand
GGCCTGGCACCATTCCTGCAGCTCCTCGGTGCTGAGCCCGTAGCGTTCACAGGCCTTGTCCGCGCTGATCAAACCTGCCGTAACAGCTTGAACAATTTGCGCTTTTCGCTTGGCGACCCAGCGGGTCGTGCTTTCGGGGGGCAGGTCTGACAACGAAATTCTGCGTCCGTCCGGCAACACCGCAATTCGCGGCCCTTCGCTTTTCCTGATAAACATTTCCACCACCTGACCGTCCCGCCGCCACTAGAACGTTTGTTGGTTAAAGGGCGGTGAAGCCCTGGCTTGTGAATGCGAAGTATTTTCCTATATTGCCACGCATCATGCCAAATCTGTCACCCGCCCCTTCAGTCCCAGCCCATCCCGTGAACAGCCTTGGATTTGCCAAGCCGAAGGCGCGGACCCGCGTTTTGGTTGCCATGTCAGGCGGCGTCGATTCGTCGGTGGTGGCGGCGATGTTGGCCGACGAAGGCTACGACGTTGTCGGCGTCACTCTCCAGCTCTACGACCATGGTGCGGCTCTGGCAAAAAAAGGCGCCTGTTGTGCCGGTCGCGATATCAGCGACGCCCGCCAGGTTGCTGAAAACATGGGATTTCCGCATTACGTTCTGGACTATGAAAACCGTTTTCGCGATTCGGTAATCGACGAATTTGCCGACGCCTATCTGGCCGGAGCAACGCCGGTGCCCTGTATTCGATGTAACGAAAGGGTCAAGTTTCGCGACTTGCTGGAAACCGCAAAAGATCTGGGCGCCGATTGCATGGCGACCGGGCATTATATTCAACGGTTTCAAGGACGATCCGGCCCGGAACTGCATCGCGCTGCCGATCCGGTTCGCGACCAAAGCTACTTTCTCTTTGCAACCACGCGCGACCAGCTGGCGTTTCTGCGGTTCCCGCTGGGTCATCTGAAATCAAAAGCCGAAACCCGGGCGCTGGCCCGACGTTACGGCCTGCCGGTTGCCGACAAGCCTGATTCGCAGGATATTTGCTTTGTTCCCAACGGCTCATATGCCGCGGTGATCGAAAAATTGCGTCCTGGCGCCGCCGAACCCGGCGATGTCGTGCATCTGGACGGCCGCGTCCTCGGCCAGCATGACGGGGTCATCCACTATACGGTTGGCCAAAGGCGCGGCCTGGGAATCGGTGGCGGCGAACCACTTTTCGTGGTGAGGCTCGACGCCGATCGGCGCCGCGTTGTCGTCGGCCCGCGCGACGCGCTGGCGAGCCGGACCGTTGCGGTCAAAGAGGTGAACTGGCTCGGTGACCGTGACCTTCAGGATGCGCCGCCAAAGGGTTGGGAAATAGAAGTAAAAGTGCGATCAACCCGCGCGCCCAGGCCTGGTCGCCTTTTGGCAAGCGGCGCTGGCACGGCACAAGTGGACCTGTTCGCAGCGGAAGAAGGGGTGGCGCCGGGGCAGGCTTGCGTGTTCTACGAAGCCGGTTCCAGCAGGGTTCTCGGTGGCGGCTGGATCACCAGATAGCCACAGGCCGCGCCCGGTTCTGGACGCGGCGCTGAGTGATATCAGGCAACTGTGAGAAAATTGAGACCGGCCAGCAGTATCGTCGACGCGATCAGGACAAACACGGTATTCGCACTCAACTCGATCATCGCTACGCTCCTTCAGCTTGCGTGATTTCCGGAAACTGCCTTCCCACCAGAATCCGCAAGAAAGACCGAGGGTCTCATTGAAAATCCGCTGGGTCAACAGTTTTTAATCGATTGGTAAGAATTGTTTACACCAGCTTTCGTGAATGCCGCATTAATGCCGCGTTAGGATCATCGTTCATTATTGATCTTGCCTAACACTCGGTTAACCGCCGTCACCCCCCCGCTTGGCTACCGGCAAGCCTGCTGCTAAGCACTGTCGGACCGCCAGGCGAAAGTGACTGCCATGTCCGATATCTCTGCCGTTCTTGCCCATGTCGATGCCAATCTGGATGCCGCCATCGACCGCCTGTTCGAGCTGTTGCGCATCGAAAGCATTTCAACCGACCCGGCCTTCGCCAATGAATGCCGAAGGGCGGCCGATTGGCTGGTCGCGGATTTGAACACGATGGATTTCAGCGCCGAACGGCGCGACACTCCGGGTCATCCCATGGTGGTTGCCCATGCGGCACCGGGGCGCCGACACCTGCTGTTCTACGGCCACTACGACGTGCAACCGGTTGATCCGCTGAATCTTTGGACCCATCCCCCGTTTGATCCAAGAGTTGTCGATACGCCGCAGGGCAAGGTCATTCGCGGTCGCGGCGCCTCGGATGACAAAGGCCAGCTGATGACCTTTGTCGAGGCTTGTCGCGCCTGGAAGGCCGTTACCGGCGCGCTGCCGGGCAACATCTCGATATTGTTCGAAGGCGAGGAGGAAAGCGGTTCGCCTTCGCTGGTGCCGTTTCTTCGGCAACACGCGGCCGAATTGAAGGCCGACCTGGCGCTGGTCTGCGACACCGGCATGTGGGACGCCGACACGCCCGCCATCCCGACCATGCTGCGCGGATTGGCGGGCATCGAATTCAGCGTTCACGGGCCGTCGATCGATCTCCACTCCGGCATCTACGGCGGTCCCGCCATCAACCCGATTCGGGTCATTACCAGGATACTTGGCGACCTTCATGACGATTCTGGCCGGGTAACCCTGTCAGGTTTCTACGACGGCGTCGACGCCATTCCCGCCGCAATCAAGGCGCAATGGGCCAGTCTGAACTTTGACGCGGCGGGTTTTCTCGGCGACATTGGCCTGTCGGCGCCGGCGGGCGAAGCGGGATATTCGGCTCTCGAGCAGATCTGGTCGCGGCCAACGGCCGAGATCAACGGCATATGGGGTGGATACTCGGGCGCCGGTTTCAAAACGGTGCTGCCGGCCACAGCCAGTGCAAAAGTAAGTTTCCGCCTTGTCGGTGACCAGGACCCGGAAAAAATCCTTGCTTCGTTCAAAACCCGTATCGAAACCCGGCTGCCCGCCGATTGCAGCGTCAGCTATATCACCAAGGAATCGGCGCGGGCGACGGTTCTGCCAACCGAAGCGCCGGAATTCGGCAAGGCGCGCGCCGCACTGGCGCGGGAATGGGGCAAGCCGGCCGTTTTTATCGGCAGTGGCGGCTCCATTCCGGTCGTCGGGCATTTTCTTGAAATTCTGGGGATGAATTCGTTGCTGATCGGCTTTGCTCACAAGGAGGACGCGATCCATTCACCGAACGAAAAGTATGATTTGCGCAGCTTTCACAAAGGCATCCGCTCGTGGGTGCGTGTTTTGGCTGAAATCACCGGTTAGAGCAAATCAGGGACAAGCGGGAACCGGTTTTCCCGCCCGATTTGCGTAAAAAAATGGTCAGACCGGTTCGGGCGATTCTGCATCGCCTGAACTGGTCTAACGCCGGCGACGGCGTCCGCTGCCGACCGGGTGCCGCAGTCCATCGGCGATCAGGCGCGTCATCGGATGGTCGGGATTGGCCGCGCCATAATGGGCCAGCATCGCGGACAGCATCGCGTGCATGTCGTCATCTTGCGGCGATGACATTGCCCAATCCAGAAAGATCACCCGGCAATCCTGTTCGGTGATGCCGTCAATCCGATAGGCTTCGTAAATCAGGCCGCGCGGATCAATCGCCAGGTCGCCTTTCCCGATCATGTCAACCCCCGAGCCTTCGGGTCACGATCGCGTCCGCTTTGAGCTTCATAGCCGCAAGTTCATCCGACAAATGGTGCTGATCTTTCAGATCCAACACCCGGCAAAGCAAGTCGAGCATGCCCTTTCCGGCCCTTTCCGGTTCAAATACGCCATCGTAACCAAGTCTGGCAATTTGTTGAAACGCCGACAGTTTTTCGATGGTTGTTTGCAGGACGGCGGCATCCGCCTCGGAAATCCAGCCGACGCCGCGCAGATGCTCAAGCATCTGGAGTGGCGTTCGGCATTGCGGTTGCGGAATCAGGACGGTGCCGGTTTGCAGCATCATCTCGATGTCGAACAGGCGCCCGCGACCCAGTTTGACCTCCCAGACATCGGTTTCCGCCGCCGAATTCACATCGGACAGGCGGCGCCGCATGTCGCGAACATCGGCCAGAACCTTGGCCGCATCATGCGGCGCTGTCAGCGCCGCATCGACCACGCGCGCCACGTCTTCGGCCAGGTCACCGGGACCAGCCAAAACGCGGGCTCGGCACAGCGCCAGATGTTCCCAGGTCCAGGCGTCGTGCATCTGATAGGTTGCAAATCCGCTCAGGGCAACGGCGGCCGGTCCCTTTTGACCCGACGGTCGCAGGCGCATGTCGACTTTGAACATCGCACCATGCGCCGTCTGCACGCTCAGCGCCGAGACCAATGCCTGAGTCAGCCGGGCGTAATACTGCGCCGCGTACAGCGGACGGGCGCCATCGGTCTTTTCGACGTCGCCGGCGTCATAGGCGACAATCAGATCAAGGTCCGACGTTGCGGTCATTTCCCGCGACCCCAATTTTCCCATGGCCAGCACGACCGCGCCCCTTCCGGGCAGCGCCCCATGCTTGCTTGCCATGACCGCACTCACAACCGGCAGCAGCCCGCGCAGACAGGCTTCGGCGATTGCCGAATAGGCGGTCGCCGCCGCGCTCGGGGCGATCACCCGCCGCAGCATTTGCACGCCCACCCGGAATTGCTGTTCCTTGACCCATATTCGACCGGCATCCAGCAGGCCTTCGTAGTCCGCCGCCGCCGCCAGCGCCGCCGATAACTCGACCAGCATTGCCGCCATTTCCGGCAGCTTGCCGAAAAAGTCGCTGCCAATAACGGCGTCAAAAACCTGCGAATTGCGCCCCAGATACTGCGCGAGTTTCGGCGCCGTTGCACAAATATCGACAAGCAAATCCAGCAGTTGCGGGTTGCTCTCGAACATCGAGAACAACTGCACGCCAGCAGGCAAACCGGTGAGGAACGCATCGAACTGCAACAGGGCGCTGTCCGGATCGGCGGCCTTGCCCATGCGCCGAAAGATTTCCGGCATCAGCCGCTGAAAAATGCCCCTGGCCCGTTCGCTGCGCAGCGCCGGCAAACCTTCCCAGGTGTCGCTCAGGGCTTGCGCCACAGCCGGGCGAGAAAATATATTAGCTAAATCAATTGCTTCGACGTCACTTCTGGTTTTAACGCCGCTAAAAAACGCTTCGGTATGCCCGCGGACCCGCTGCAATCTGCCGTCAAGATCAGCAAGAAACCGCGCGGTATCGCTTGCACCGCACAGCCGCGCCAGTTGGTCGAGTTTTGCCCGTTGCACCGGTACCGCGTGGGTTTGGGCGTCGTCGGTCATCTGCAGTCGATGCTCCAACCGCCGGTGCGCCAGGTAGTCGGAGGTCAATTCTGTTTTGGCAGCTGCGCTTATCCAGCTTTTTTCAGCTAAAACATGAAGGGCATCCACGGTTCCGCCGACCCGCAATGCAACGTCGCGGCCGCCGCAGATCATTTGCCGGGTCTGGGCGAAAAACTCGATCTCGCGGATGCCGCCGGGTGCCAGTTTCAGGTCGAGGCCGGGCATGTCGGGTTCGGCGAATATACCTTTGTGCTCGCGGATACGCAGTCGCATGTCATGCGCTTCCTGAATCGCGGCAAAATCCAGATGCCGCCGCCAGATGAACGGTCGCAGATTGGCCAGGTACCTGGCGCCGGCGGCCAGGTCACCGGCGCAGGCCCGCGCCTTGATATGGGCCGCCCGTTCCCAGGTTCTTCCCAGACTTTCATAGTAATGTTCGGCATGATCCATGCCGATGCATACCGGGGTTACCGCCGGGTTGGGTCGCAGGCGCAGGTCAGTCCGGAAAACATAGC
>JAYTCN010000022.1:0-2459 GCA_043736475.1 Paracoccaceae bacterium | reverse complement strand
ACACCGGGCGCATGATGAGGGCGGATCTGAATACCGAACCGTCAAGCTGCTGGCGATACGCGTCAAGGTCGGCGATGGGCCGCGTGGCAACCCCGGTGTCCATTGCCGCCTTGGCGACCGCGCTGGCGACAACCCCGATCAGGCGCGGGTCAAAGGGTTTGGGGATCAGGTAATCTGCGCCAAAGCTGAGCTGTTCACCCTTGTAGGCGGCAGCCGCCTCGGCACTGGTGGTGGCGCGGGCAAGGGCGGCGATGCCGTCGATACAGGCCAGTTCCATCGCGTCGTTGATTGTGGTCGCACCAACATCCAGCGCCCCGCGGAAGATAAAGGGAAAGCACAGCACGTTGTTGACCTGATTGGGAAAGTCGCTGCGGCCGGTGGCGATGATCGCATCGGGCGACACCGCGCGGGCGGCGTCGGGCAGGATTTCGGGCGTCGGATTTGCCAGGGCAAAGATGATGGGGCGCGGGGCCATTTCAGCCACCATCTCGGGCGTCAGAACGCCAGGGCCGGACAGTCCAAGGAACAGGTCGGCCCCGCCGATCACGTCCGCCAGTGTGGCCGGAACGCTGCCCTGCGCAAAGGCCGCCTTCTGAGTCGAGGTTTCGGAAGTGCGCCCGTGAAAAACCAGTCCGTCGATATCGCACAGCCAGATGTTTTCACGTTTGGCGCCAAGTTTGACCAGCATGTTCAGGCAAGCGATTCCCGCCGCCCCGCCGCCGGTCGAGACGATTTTGATATCGGCAATGCTCTTTTCAGCGACCAACAGCGCATTGGTCGCCGCCGCCCCCACGACGATCGCCGTGCCGTGCTGGTCGTCGTGGAACACCGGAATCTTCATGCGCTCGCGGCACAGTTGTTCAACGATGAAACAATCCGGCGCCTTGATGTCCTCCAGATTGATCGCACCGAAGGTCGGCTCAAGCGCGCAAACGATGTCGGCCAGCTTGACCGGATCAGGCTCGTTCAACTCGATGTCGAAACAGTCGATGTTGGCGAACTTCTTGAACAGGACAGCCTTGCCTTCCATCACCGGCTTGGCGGCCAAAGCGCCAATGTTTCCAAGGCCCAGCACGGCGGTGCCGTTGGTGACGACCCCGACCAGATTGCCGCGGATGGTATAGCGGCTGGCGGTTGACGGGTCGGCCTTGATCTCCAGACAGGCTTCGGCCACCCCGGGCGAATAGGCGCGGCTCAGGTCGCGGCCATTGGCCAGGGGCTTGGTCGCCCGGATCTCCAGCTTCCCAGGTTTGGGAAACTCGTGGTAATCCAGTGCCGCGTGCCTGGTGTTTTCGTGCCGAGTCTCGGTCATTCCCGCCGCTCCCAATTTTAGTTTAGTATTGAACCACCTGTCGCCGGCTGGATAAGCCCGGCTTCACGCAGGTGCCTTCGGCGTCACTTGCAAATCACGCGTCAAACTCGCAGTCTGTCTGAAACCAAACGAGATTGCTATGCAAGACCCCGACACAGCGACCCGCGCCGAGATTCGCCTTCCGACATCGGAATTGCGCGATGACCTGCCATTTTACACCAAGGTTCTGGGACTGCGGCTGGACATGATCTATCCCGCCGACAACCCGGAGGTGGCGGTTCTGTCAGGTCACGGCCTGCGCATCCGCCTCCAGAAAGGCGCTTCCGAAGCGCCGGGCACCCTGCGCATCCTGACCGAAAAGCCCGATGACTTCGCCGGTGGCAAGCGCGAACTGATCGCCCCGAACGGCACCAGGATCGAGATTGACGAACTGAACCCGCCCTTGATCCTGCCCGAAACCCAGCACGCCTATGTCGTGCGCAGGCTGGCCGATCAGGCGCCCTGGGTGATCGGCCGCGCCGGAATGCACTACCGTGACCTCGTGCCGTCGCGCCTTGGCGGGGCGATGATCGCCAGCCATATCCGCATCCCCGATGGCGGTCCGGTGCCCGACATGGTGCATTTCCACAAGGTCGGCTTTCAGTTGATCTTCTGCATCAAGGGCTGGGTTGATGTGGTCTATGAAGATCAAGGCGGTCCGATCCGCCTGACAGCGGGCGATTGCTTTATCCAGCCACCCGAAATCCGCCACCGGGTGCTGCATGCCAGCGACGGGATCGAAGTCATCGAAATCGGCGTGCCGGCCGATCATGTCACCGAGATCGACCACCAGATGAACCTGCCCACCCCATGGTTCCGCCCGGATCGCGAATGGCAGGGCCAGCGGTTCGTCCACAATGTCGGCAGCAAAGGGGTCTTCAACCCGTTTCGCATTCCGGGGTTCGAGGCGCGTGACACCACGATCAACGATAATACCAACGGTGTCGCCTCCGTCATGGTGGCCCGCCCCATCAGCGCGGCGCCGTGGACCAAACACCAGGGCGACATCCTGTTTTCCTTCGTGCTGTCCGGCGAGATGACGCTGGAGGGTGAGGGCAAGGACCCCTTCCGCCTGGCGCCCGGCGATGCCTTTGTCATCCCGCCCGGC
>JAYTCN010000021.1:0-2464 GCA_043736475.1 Paracoccaceae bacterium | reverse complement strand
GTTGGCAGGCAGGCCGATGATGCCCTTGATGTAGCCCTTCTTGATGATCCTCTCGCGGATCTCCGCCTCGGCATTGCCGCGGAACAGCACCCCATGCGGCAGAATGACCGCGCCCTTGCCGGTGGTTTTCAGCGAGGCGATGATGTGCAGGAAATAGGCATAGTCGCCGTTCTTGGCGGGCGGCACGCCATAGTCGAAGCGATCATAGAGGTCGTTCACCGGATCAAGCCCGGTGGCCCACGCCTTGTCCGAGAAGGGCGGGTTGGCGACGACGAAGTCGAAAGTTTTCAGGGTGCCGTTGTCATTTCTGAAGTGCGGATTGGCGAGGGTATTGTCGCGCCAGATTTCGGCGGTGGGGCAATCGTGCAGCACCATGTTCATCTTCGCCAAAGCGCGGGTGGCGACATCCTTTTCCTGCCCGTAGATGGTGATCCCCGCCGGGGCCTCATCCCGTGCCTTCAGCAGCAGCGACCCCGAACCGCATGTGGGGTCATAGATTGTCTGGTCCGGCCGGTTGGAGCCACTGATGCCGATCGCCTTCGCCATGATGCGCGACACCTCAGACGGTGTGTAGAACTGGCCCTTGCTCTTGCCGGACTCGGTTGCAAAGTGGCGCATCAGATATTCGTAGGCATCCCCAAGGATATCATCGCCTTCGGCCCGGTTCTTGCGGAAATCCAGCTCAGGGCGGTTGAAGATCGCCACAAGGTTCGACAGCCGATCGACCATTTCCTTGCCGGTGCCGAGCTTGTCTTCCTCGTTGAAATCGGCAACGTCGATGACGCCCTTTAAATCATTGGCTTCGGCCAGCTTCGCAATGATGATATTGATCTTCTCGCCGATCTCTTTGTCGCCCTTCAAAGCGACCATATCAGCGAAGCTGCCACCCTCGGGGATCTCGATCAGACCGTCGGGATCGCCCGCGTATTTGTCGGAGACGTATTTCACAAACAGCAATACAAGGACGTAATCCTTGTATTGCGAGGCATCCATACCGCCCCGAAGCGCATCGCAGCTTGCCCAGAGTGAGCTGTATATTTCCGATTTCTTGACTGCCACGAGGCCCCCGACTTCTTTTTTCCGGCACGATCAGCCGAACCCATAGCCCTAGGGTCCGGACTCTTTACAGCCAGCAGACGACTGCGGCAACGATGCACAGGGTTGCAAGCCAGGATTTGAGGTTGCGGTCGAAGCGGGTGGCGATGCGGCGGAAATCCTTGAGGCGGCAGAACATGCGCTCGATGATGTTGCGCTCGCGGTAGAGTTTCTTGTCGTAGGGATACTGGATTTTGCGCATGGAACGCGGCGGGATCACCGCTTCGGTTCCGCGCGTCTCGAGCCAGCCGCGCAGCCAGTCGCTGTCGCAGCCCTTGTCGGCGATCAGGTGTCTTGATGGCGGCATGGCGGCGAGGCATTGCAGCGCCGCCCGGTAATCGCTGGTGTTTCCCGGGGTTATCGCGATGACGCAGGGGCGGCCCGCCCCGTCGGTCACGACATGGATTTTGGTCGTGCGTCCGCCTTTCGAGCGGCCGATACCATGAGCCAGGGCCCCCCCTTTTGCGCCGCCTGCCGAGCGGTGCGCCTTGACGATGGTGGAATCGATCATCAGCCGGTCGGGCGCCGCGCCCGCTCCGGCGAGGGCCGCGAATATCCCCTCCCGGATGCCGCGGTTGGCTTGAGCCGCACGAAGCGGTTGTACAGCGTCTTCTTCGGCCCGTAGTCGCCCGGCGCATCGGCTTGGGCGCCCGCCCGAGCGGATGACATGCACGATCCCGCTCAACACCCGTTCGTCGGGGAAATGGTCCCCCGGACCATTTCCTGATCCTCCTCACTCATCCACCCGCTTCAGGCCGCGCGTGTTCGACGGCAGCAACGGCGCAATCCGCGCCCATTGCGCATCGGAAAACCGGAACAAATCAGCCATTTGCAATCCTCCGAAAAGGAGGATTGAATCAGAGCAGCACCAATTTGGGAATCCCTTTAAAGGGTCTGGACCCTAGATGCATCGTCAAATTTGCTTGGAAAGGCTTCTGCGCGTCGCCAAACTATTTGCATTCAGTTTGCCCGATTGTGCAAGGCGTGGTTGATCATTTGGGTCCGGCAATCCACTGTTTCGGGGAACTTCGTCATCCTCCCATCGCTTCAACCTTGGCTTCAACTCCGCGCCCGCCGCGTTCACCCACGAACATGCGCGAGTCAATCAGGTGGGCGTGGCGCTGGGCAGTGCCGATCTGGGTGTGCCCCAACAGGCGCCCGATCATTTCGAAGGAGCCGCCGCCTGAAAACAGCTGCCACGCGAAGGTGTGTTAAAGGTCGTGGATGCGGAGGTCCCGAATAACCGAATCGGTCGCGCCTACCTAGGCGCTGTTGACAAATTCGCGCATCCACAGGCGGATTGAGATGAGATGGATGAAGCCGAGATCGCTGGCGGCGGTTTTGTCGTAGCGGGTGGCGAGGCGGCGGG
>JAYTCN010000020.1:0-13992 GCA_043736475.1 Paracoccaceae bacterium | reverse complement strand
CGTTGCGGTTGACCAGGAGCAGGGCTTTGTCGCCGTCGAGATCGGCCAGCACGGCGTCCAGCTCGTCGGGTGAGGAGATGTCGGTCGCTCCGGCTTTGACAATCACATCGCCGACTTGCAGGCCGGCTTTTTCGGCCGGACCACCCGATTGCAGCGAGGTGATGACGGCACCGGTGACACCTTGGGGCAGCTCCAGCCCCGCGATGATATCGGGCGTCAGCGAGCTGAGGGTGGCACCGAGTCTGGTCGAGGCGCTTTCATCGTCGAGCGAAGGCGCGCTCTGGTTCAGCGTGACCTGCTCGACCGGCAATTCGCCGATGGTCAGGGTCAGGTCGATTTCGGCGCCGTCGCGCAGGGTTTTGATGGTGGCCTCGCTGCCGGGGTCGGTGGCGGCAACGAGGGTGGGCAAGTCGCGGCTTTCGCCGACGCTTGCCCCGTTGAGCGACAGGATGACGTCACCGGCCCGCAGAATGCCTTCTGACGGGCTGCCCGGCATGACGCCAGACACCAGTGCGCCTTGGGCTTCATCAAGCCCAAGGGCCGCTGCAATGGCCGGAGTGACCTGCTGGATCGAGACGCCGAGCCAGCCACGATCAACGCTGCCGTCGGCCTTCAGATCGGCGACAACGCTGGCGACGATATTGGATGGTACAGCAAAGCCGATGCCGACCGAGCCGCCAGAAGGCGAGAAGATCGAGGTGTTCACCCCGATGACTTCGCCGTCCATGTTGAACAAGGGACCGCCGGAATTGCCGCGGTTGATGGCGGCGTCGGTTTGCAGATAATCAACGTAGGGTCCGGAATTGATGTCGCGGCCTTTGGCCGAGATGATGCCGGCGGTGACGGTGCCGCCGAGGCCGAACGGGTTGCCGACGGCCATGACATCATCGCCGACCCGCAGGGCGTCAGAATCGCCGATACTCAGCGCCGACAGACCGCTGGCGTCGATGCGCAGGAGCGCGAGGTCGGACTGGGCGTCGGTGCCGATCACCTGCGCGGTGAATTCACGGTCGTCACTTAGCAGCACGGTGATTTCATCGGCGCCTTCGACGACGTGGTTGTTGGTGACGATATAGCCGTCGGCGGCAAAGACGAAGCCCGATCCCATGCCTTGGGTCGGGCGGTCGCCGTGTTCAAAGCGCGGCATGCCTTCGGGGCCATCGAAGCGGCGGAAGAATTCCTCGAAAGGGGTGCCGCGGAACTGTTCGCCATCCGGCATTTGCGGACTGCGTTCCAACCGCGCATTCTGGGTTGCGAGAATTGTCACGACCGACGGGCTGACCTGATCGACCAGATCGGCGAGCGGGCCGGCTTGGGCGGGGCCGGCCAAAAGGCTGGAGCCGAGGAGGGCGGCGGCGATAGTGGTTGCTCGAATCATTTGGAAAACCTCGTTTCGGGTTGTATTTCGCTTAATCTGGCGCGCCCAAGTGGATTGCGCCTGAAGTGGTGATTAAATCGGTGACAGAATTGGGGCGTTGTGGTTTTTTACCCGATGACGCTGCCCCGGACTAGATCCGGGGTCTTCAGCATTGTCCCGAAGGTGGGAAATAGGAGGTCCCGGATCAAGTCCGGGACAGCAAGGTCGGTAGCGGTTATTCCGCCGGTTGAACGCTCGGCGTGCGGCGGCGACGCCCGAAGGCCAACCAGCCGAACCAGCGGGCGAGGAAACTGCGCTGGCCCCTGACCGGGTTTTTTCGGGTGAACACCATCAGGGCTGCCGGGGTGACGACCAGCGTCAGGATAGTCGAGAACGACAGGCCAAAGACGATGGCCGACGACAGGGCAATCCACCATTGCGTCGAAGGGGCGCCGATGGTGACTTCCTGATTGAGCAGTTCGAGGTTCCAGCCAAAGGCGATGGGGAAAACGCCGAGGATGGCCGTGGCGGCGGTCAGCACCACGGGGCGGGCGCGCTCGCGGCAGGTCTGGATCACCGCCTCGCGCTTGTCCATGCCTTCGTTGCGGTGATGGTCGTAGGCGTCGATCAGCACGATGTTGTTGTTGACCACGATCCCGGCCAGCGCGATCACGCCGATGCCGGACATGACGATCGAGAACGGCTGGCCCATGATCAGCAGGCCGAGGAACACACCGATGGTGGACATCAGCGCCGCCGTAAGGACCAGAGTCACCGAGATGAAGCGGTTGAACTGGGCCAGCAGCACGACGAAGATCAGGAAAATCGCCGCGCCGAAAGCCTTGCCGAGGAAAGATTGCGCGGCGGCGCTTTCCTCATCCGAGCCACCCATTTTCCAGCTGATCGATTCGGGGATGTCGAGTTTTGCCACGCCTGCGGTAACCAGCTTCTGGATTTCGGCAACCTGCACCCCTTCCTTGACTGCCGCCGACACCGTGATCGTGCGTTTGCCATCGACGCGGTTGAGGTTGCCGACACTGGGCGTCGCGACCAGTTTGACGAAGTTGGAGATCGGTACCGATCCCGCCTGGGTTTGAACGCGCAGTTCGTCGAGTGCCGACAGCGTTCGGCGATCTTCGGGCATGCGCAGTCGTATATCGACGGAATCATCAGCCCCGGCCGGACGATAGTCGGTGAGTTTCAAACCCGTGGTGATCAGTTGCACGACCGTGCCGATCGAGCCGGCGCCGACGCCTGCCTTGGCCGCTTCGGCGCGGTCGATCTGCAGTTCCCAATCGATGCCAGGCAACGGCAGCCCGTCCGAAAGGTCCTGAACTTCGGGGATGGTGCGCAAATAATCGGCAACCATGGTCGCAGTAGCGTTCAGTTCGGCCGGGTCTGCGGCCGACAAGATCACCTGAATTGCCGCCCCGGTCGGCGGACCGGCTTCGGGCACATCCACCGAGATTTCGATGCCGGCGAAATCGCGCAGCTCGTGGCGTAAATCGGTCAGGATGTCGAAGGCGGCCTTGCGTTCGCGCCAATCCATGAATTCGAATTGCAGCAAGCCGATTTGGTCTGCGCCGCCGCCACCGCCGAAGCTGGGGCCGTTGCCACCGCTGCCGACACGGGTATAGATTGTCTCAATCCCGGGCCAGCCAAGAACGCGTGCTTCGACTTCGCGCACCAAACGATCCTGTTCCTGCAACGAAAGGTTGCCGCGCGCCGAGACGCTGAGCTGGCCGTAGTCGGGTTCGACATTGGGGAAGAATTCGACGCCCAGGCCTTTTTGCCCGTAGCCGTAGATGACGCCGCCAAGGATCATCACGGCCAACAGCAGCACCACGATCGGAAAGCGCACGACCTGGTGGACGATGGCCATGTACCAGCCGTCCTTGCGCTTGCCCTGGTGTGCGGCCCGGCCAAACATCGATCCCAAGGTCGGGGCGAAAACCAGCGAATACAGCAGCGAGGCCGACAGCGTCAGGATCAGGGTGATCGGCATGTATTTCATGAACTCGCCGACGATGCCGGGCCAGAACAGCAACGGCGAGAAAGCGGCGACGCGGGTCATGGTCGAGGCGATCACCGGACCGGCCATGCGGTGACTGGCTTCGGTGAAGGCGGCCTTGCGGTTCAGCCCCTCGCTCATCCGGCGTTCGGCGTATTCGGTGACGATGTTGGCGTCGTCGACCAGCATGCCGACGGCAAGGATCAGGCTGAACAGAACCACCAGATTGACGGTCAGGCCGATCATCTGCAGGCCAAGGATGCCGACCAGGAACGAAACCGGGATCGCCATGCCGATGATGATCGACGAGCGGACGCTGAGCGCCCAGAGGATGATGATGAAAACCAGGATGACCGCGGTCAACACCGAGTTTTGCAAATCTGACAGCAACTGCCGGATCGAGGTTGACTTGTCCTGGCTGTAACTGATCTCGATACCTTCCGGCATCTGCTTGGCGAATTCCCGGGCGACCGCTTTTGCCGCATCGACGGTGTTGATCAGGTTGGCGCCGCTGCGCTTGGACACTTCGATGGCGATCGCGGGTCTGCCGTTCAGACGGGTGATGCTTTCGGGGTCGGAAAATGTCGGGCGGATCGTCGCCAGATCGCGGGCCGTGATCACCGCGTTGCCCGAGGCAATGATCGGCAAGTCGGCCACGTCAGTGAGGCTTTCGAGCAGCGACGGAATCTTGATCGCATATTTGCCTTCGGCGCCCTCCAGGGTTCCGGCGGCAATCAGTTGATTGTTGGCACCGACAATGGCACCGAGAACGTCAACGTTGATGCCGTAAGCCGTCAGTTTGGTCGGGTCGATGATGGCCTCGACCAGATCGTCACGGGCCCCTTGCAAGTTGGCTTCCAACACGCCGGGAACGTTGTCTTCGATGGCGTCGCGCAGACCGCGGGCCGCAGCCGTCAGGACCTGTTCGGGCAGGTTGCCCGAAAGCGTAATGACCAGCACCGGAAATTCGGAAATGTTGATCTCGAAAATACCGGGCTCGTCGGCGCCCTGCGGAAGCTCGCGCTTGGCATCGGAAACTTTGGAACGGATGTCCTGCAACGCGGTATCGAGGTCGCTGCCTGCCTCAAACTCAACAACGACGTTGCCGCCACCCTGATAGGCGGTCGAGCTGATTTCCTTGACATTCTTGACGTTCTTCAGCGCCGTTTCCATTGGACGCAGCAGCAAACGCTCGCTGTCCTCCGGCGAAATGCCCGCATAGCCGAGGCTGACATAGATCGTCGGAATCTGGATATCGGGCTCGGCTTCCTTGGGAATGGAAATATAGGACAAAGCCCCGGAAATCAGCAGAAAGACCAGAACCGACAGCGTCAGCCGGGTATTGTTGATCGCAAGTTCGACGATTCTCATTGTGCTGTACCGGTGCCGGCCAGATCGGTAAGGACGCTCTCGACTTCGTCACCGTCCTGAACAAAGTTTTGCCCAAGCACGATGATTTGCGCACTTTGCGGCACGCCCTTCAGAACCAGACCGGCCTGGGTGTCATCAAGAATCGTTACTTCGTGGAATTCGACGCGGTTGTCGTGGCCGACGCTTCGAATGCCCAGAAGGCCCCCGGTGTTGAGCAGCACGACCGAACGCGGCAGAATTGTCGCGGTTTCGGCCGGACCCATAAACTCGAGTTCGGCTGACATGCCCGAGGGAATGCGGTTGTCGGGGTTGGCGAGCTCGACTTCGACTTTGTAGGTCCGCGTTTGGTCGGATGCGTCGCGGCTGACGAAGCGGATTGTACCTTCCACGACCTCTTTGGTCGCCAAAGTCACTTTCGCCTTCTGACCGACGATGACGAATGCCAGCGAATTCTCGTTGATTTCAACGACGGCAATTATCGGATCAAGCTGAAGCAATGTTGCGACGGGCGTGCCTTGCGAGACCCAGGTACCAACTTCTGCATCAACCGAGTCAAGGATGCCGGCGAAAGGGGCGGCGACGCGGGTGCGATCAAGTTCTATCTTGGCCATCTCGACCTGGCCTTCGGCATCGCGCAGTGCCGTCAGGGCCGCGTTGACGTGCAGTTCGGGGATATCACCACTTGCCAGCAGGCGTTTGTAGGCTTCGGCATCGGCCTGGCGCTGAGTGAGCAATTGCTCGGTCGTGGACAAAGCAAGATCGCGGCCTTCAACATCCAGTTGCAACAGAACCGCGCCGCTTTCGACCACGTCGCCCTCGGTCACCGCCATCTCGCGGACCATGCCGTTGGAGCGCGCGGCCAGAACCACGCGCTTGTTGGCCTCGGTGCTGCCCGAAATCCGGATGATGCGCTGGTATTGGGTGAAAGGAACTACAGCGACACGGACCTTGCGCGGCGCATCGATGGCCGCTTCCTCTGCGGCGGCGTCAGCGGCTTTTGCAGAGGCTTCATCACCGGTCGCGGTTTCCGTCGCCGACGCCGGATTTTCGGCCTCGGAAATTTCACTGCCGACCGACGAAAAGTCGCCAGTCAGGACCCAGGCAGCGGCCAAAGCGAACACGAGCACGGCAAATACCTTGTGAATTCCTGGCATAGCTCGGGCTTCCATTGGTCCGGCCGGGACCCTGCGCAGTTGATTAAGCGCTGAAATCACTTTTTTCTAGGGGAACGCACGCATTTTAGGGCGACAAATTAACCTTTGCGCAAGGCCGGCACTGAAAATGTTCCGGCCCGAACCCATATCTGCGGGTTACGTCCGGTAAGGTTGTGAATGGCAGCTATTCGACGACGACATCCACCCGCGCCGCGTTGCCCAGCGCATCAATTACCGAGATCTGGACGAATCCTCTGCCGTTCGAAACCCACGACGCGGTCCGGCCGAACGCCGCACTGGCGATGGGTTGGCCATCGACGAGCCAGACCATCGGCAGCTGGCCATTGCGGGCTTTCATGACCAAGGCGTCACCAGGCCCGGTCAGTTCCAGTTTCGCCCCATCGGGGGGGAAAGCGATGGCTAGGTTGGCAACGGCAAGTTCGGTGCCGCGCGCGTAGAAATGTTGCAGATGCCGCGGCAAAGCGCCGGTGCTGCCGGTCAGGGCAGAACGCGGCGGGGCCGGCAGGGGTGTGGTCGCGGTCTTGAGGCGGCTGAAGGCCTCGAACAGCACCGGCGCGGCCAAGTCGGCACCGAGGACGCCGGGCATTGCTGCACCGTCGGCGCGACCCATCCAGACTCCGATCACGTGTTGCCCGTCAAAACCGATCGCCCAGGCATCGCGGCTGCCGTATGAGGTTCCGGTCTTGAACGCCAGGCGGCCGGCTGCGGCGTTTGCCGGTGGCGCGACCCCGGCAAGTATGTCAGCGACCTGCCAGGCGGCGTTGGCCAGCAGCAGGGGCTGGCCTTCCTGCGGACTGACGGGGGTTTCGTGCAAGGTGACGGTCTGGCCGCCACGGGCAACGGCGGCATAGATCGACACCAGATCGTGCAATGACAGTCCAAGTCCACCCAGACCGATGGCCAGACCGGGCGCGCCGCCTTCGGGCAAACTCGGATCAGCGCCGGCCCGGCGCATCCGCGCCAGCAATTGCGCCGGTCCAACGGCATCGAGCAGGGCTACGGCAGGGATATTGAGCGACAATTGCAGCGCCCGCCGGGCGGTAACGGTGCCACGATACTTGCGGTCGAAATTTTGCGGTGCATAGCTGCCGAAAACGGTCGGCTGGTCGTCGAGCAAGGTTTCGGGATGGGCGATGCCCGCTTCAAACGCGAGGCCGTAGATCAACGGTTTCAAGGTGGAACCGGGCGATCTCGGGGCGCGGGTCATATCGACAAAACCAGCGCGGCCCTGGTCGAGGAAATCGGCGGAACCAATTTCGGCAAGGATGGCGCCGGTCTGATGGTCGGCGACGATGATCGCGGCGCTGAGGCGGGGATCGAGATCGAGGACGGCGTCGCGGATCAGGGTTTCAAGCGCGCCTTGCAGTTGGCCGTCGAGCGTGGTGCGGATTTCCATGCCAATTGCCGAGGTCAGCAACCGGTCGGCCAGGTGCGGTGCCAGGATCGGGAAATCGCGCCGACTGTCTGGTATTGGTTCACCCAATGCGGCAATGGCTTCGTCAGCGGGCAGAATACCCGCCTTGCCGCTGCGTTGCAAAACGTGGTCGCGGGCGCTGCGGGCTTGCTCGGGGTTGCGGTCGGGTCGCCGGGTTTCGGGTGCTTGCGGCAGGGCGACCAGGAGGGCGGCTTCGGCCGGGTTCAGGCGGCGCGGCTCCTTGCCGAACCACGTCAGGCTGGCCGAGCGGATGCCTTCGATATTGCCGCCGAACGGGGCCAGTTGCAGATAGAGCGCAAGGATTTGGTCCTTGCTCAGGCGGCGCTCCAGCGCCCAGGCAAGCCGGATTTGCCGCAGTTTGCCAAGGAACGAGCCGGTGTGGCCTTGCTCGAGCAGACGCGCGGTCTGCATGGTCAGGGTCGAACCGCCAGAGACGATTTTACCCTTGGCCATCGCTTGCGCGACGGCACGCAGCATGGCCAATGGATCGACGCCGGAATGGGTGCGGAAACGTTTGTCTTCGTAAGCGATCAGTTGGGCGATGTAGGTTTGATCGACATCGGCGAGGCTGACCGGCAATCGCCAGCGGCCGTCGGACACGGCATAGGCGCGCAGAAGCACGCCGTCGCGATCAAGGACAACGCGCGAGGTTTCGGGATGCAGGTCCGGCAGAATGGTTTGATCAATCCAGCGATCGAACACGACTATGCCTGTCGCTGCCACAACGGCGCAGGCCAGGATCAGGCGCTGAAGCCCGGCCTTCACCCGGCCGGCCCGACAACCAGCCGACCCGCCGCCGTACGGGCACGGTAGGCGGGGCGGTACATGTCTTCGACGCTGGCGGCGGGCTGATGGAAGCTGCCCGGAGAAATGGCACGCACGATATAGGCGAGGCTGAACGGTGCGGTGCCCGACCAATCGACGGCGGCAAGGAAGCGGTCGGAGCGGAACTCGGAATGGGTCGCGACATCGTCGGCAGTGAGCCATTCGAGACCGGCAATCGCACCGCTGGACAACAGGTTGGGGTTTTCGATCTCCAACCCCGCTGGCAGCGGGTCGTCGATCATCAATCGCGCCTGCACGTCGCGTTCCGGGGTGACTGTCAGCATTGCCACAAGGCGCTGGTTTTGGCTGACATCGGCCAGATCCACCGGTTCGCCTGCCATGGTGAAGTAAGCCCGTTCGATGCGATAGCCGTTGCCGCCGGCCGGTTCGGGGTCGGTCGGGATGCCAAAAGTGGTCAGCACGGCATCGACGGGCTGGGCGCCGTTGTTGGCGAAGGTGAAAGTTTCTTCGGCGAGCAGCGCGTCTTCGAACAGCCGCACCAGCGGGCCGTCGGGGACCGCGCCGTTGACGGTGATATCGCCGCTGGCCGCCTGCTCGACCAGGGCGTGGGCGGCAAGCAGGGTCCACATATTCTCCTGGGTCGAGCGCCACTCACCGCCGCCAAAGGAACCGACCTGACGGGCCAGCGCCTGGATATCGACGGCGGTGGAACCGGCTTCGACCGCCAGCGCCAGAACGGCGGCGCTGTCGCGGTAAGATGTACCGTAATCGACGCGGTAAAGCGCCACGTCTTCTTCGGCACGGGTCGCGTCATAGGCCAGCCGGAACATCGCGTCAGCGCGACGCTGGTCGCCGTAATAAGCCAGCGCGGCACCGAGCTGGGCCTTGGCCAGGGGTGTGGCGAAATCGAGCGCCTTGATGTCGGCGTAGTAGCGCAAATCGCCGATGGCGGCGTCGCCTTCGCGGGCAAGCACCATCAGCGCATAGGCCAAAGCCTCGCCGGCATTTTCGAAATCCTGGGCGTAATTGACCGCATTGCCCAGATTGTTCAGCGCCGATTTCAAGGCTTTTTCGGGCACAGTATGGCCGAGAGCCCGGGCGCGGGACAGGAAATCGGTGACATAGGCGTCGAGCCAGAGGTCGCCTTCGCCCGGGCCCCAGAGGCCGAAGGCGCCAGTGCTGGACTGGTTGGCGAGCACGCTTTCGATGGCTTGCCCGATGCGCAGTTTCACCTTGTCGCCGTCAGCCATGCCCATGGCGGCGGCGACCTGGTCGAAATAGAGCAGCGGCAGGGCCTTGGAGGTGATCTGTTCGGTGCAGCCATAGGGATAGGCGTCGAGCGCAGTCAGCAGCCCCGGTGCGTCAAAGCGGGCGAGTGGACCGATGGACAGCGTGGCGCGGGCGGAGCCGGGTGCCAAGCCGGCGAAGATGTTGGCGTCAATGACAAGTTCGCCGCCATTCGCCGCCAGCGGCACCCGGTTTTGCCGGGCGATTTCGGGGTCGTTCGACCGGATGGCAAGGGTCAGATTCCTGGTCAGGACGGTGCCATCGGGCGTGGTCAACTGAATCGAGATCGACTGGTCGCCAACGGCACCCGCGGTGATCGGGATTTCGATACCGGCGCGACCGAGGGCGGTCAGCAGGATTTGTTGCCGACCTGAATGGGCCAGCGTGACGCCAGAGGATGCCAGCAGCGCGACTTCGATCTCGCCCGCCGGACCGGCGGCATGGGCGATATCGAGCAACAGGCGCGAAGTGTCGCCGGGGGCAAGGAAACGCGGCAGGCTGGCGGTGACGACAATGGGATCGCGCACCAGCACGTCTTTTTCGGCGCTGCCGACGCCATCTTTGGTCCATGCCACCGCCATGATTTTGACCGTTCCGTTGAAATCGGGAAGGTCGAAGGCGGCGGCGGCAGTGCCGTCGGGCGCGACCATGACCGGTCCCGAGAAAAAAGCGACCAGTTTTTCGGTCGGCGGCGGGGCGGTGCGGGTGCTGGCACCGTCGCCGCCGGAACGGATGGAACCGCGGGTGCCGGACAGACCGTCGATGAGGCGGCCATAGACGTCGCGGATCTCCATGCCGAGCTTGCGTTGGCCGAAATAATGCTCTTCCGGCTCGGGCGCCGCGAAACCGGTCATGTTGAGGATGCCGACGTCAACGGCGGCAAGGGTAACGAAGGCTTCGGTATTGGGTTGCAGGTTGGTGATTTTAACGGCGGCTGTCATGGTGCTGCGCGGATCCACCGCATCGGGCGTGGTGATTTGCACGTCAAGGTCACGGGTGCCGGGGTCAACCGGGGCCCAGGCAAGGCCGATGGCGCGGGCCGGGTTGTGACCGGCAGCGACATCCATCGGGCGGATCAGGGTGGCGGTGACATAGGCACCGGGTCCCCAATCGGCGGTGACAGAAAGCGGTACCGTCGTCGCGCCGGCAGGCACATCGACCGCCTGCATGGCGATCAGCCGGTCGGACATGACATGGACCAGAACCTTGCCGACATAACGGGCGTTCAGGCGCAGATACGCCGTATCGCCGACCGCGTATTTGGCTTTGTCGAGGCCGATTTCGAGGATGTCGGGCGTGGTGGATGAGCCGCTGGCGGCATACCAGCCGGCGGAAAAGGAGACGGAACTGGCGGTTGCGGCACTGCCTGTCGTTGTCACCGCCAGTTCGTATTGGCCCCAGGCGACCGGGACCTCGATGCGGGCGATGGCACCCGGGGCCAGATCGACCGGGCCGGAGGCCACGCGCTCGCGCCGCGTGACCGGCTCGTAATTCCAGGAGCCGTCAAGTTCGTACCATTGGTACGAGGTCTCAACGCGCGACAGGGTCCATTCGGCCCTGGCGGAGACGCTGCGCGTCAGGTCGGCGCCGATGGCGATGACCTCGAACCCGGCGCTGCTGCCTTCCTCGGCAACGCCGTCAAACAGCAGCTTGATGCCGATGCGCGGTCCGTCGGGGGCGACGGGGCGGGTCAGGCTGCGTTCGACCGGGCGGCCGGAGCCGTCGGCCAGACGCAGGGTAGCGGTCATTTGCAGTGGCCGGGTGATGCCCGGCATTGACGGGATGGTCAGCGGCACGGCGACAAGCCCGCCGGCATCGGTGGCATAACCCGACCCGATGCTTTGGAAGCCGGAGGCGAAGGATTCATCGTGCAAGCCGAAGGTGAAGCCGTCGAAACCCGGATAGGTTACGGCAAGGCCGACCGTGACTTCGCCTTCAACCGCAAGATTTGCGGCCGGCGCGCCATAAAGGTAATCGGCGTCGATCGCGATGATCGGGGCGGCACCGGCGACAACCGGGCCTTCGGCCAGCACCAGATCGAAATCGATTTTTTCGGCGATGAAGTCCTCGACCAGAAAATTCGTCGTCGCCAGCGCCGGGGCTTCCGGATCGGCGTGGATGCGCAGTTTCCAGCCGCCGCGCTGGGCGTTGGCAGACAGCGCCAATGCAAAGGCGCGGCCACCGGCACCGGCGTCGTTCAGCAGCTGGCGCGAATGCTCGACGCCGTCGGGGCGCAGGACAATCGCCGTCAGCGGCAGGTTTTCGATGGCATTGGCGGCGGAATCGCGGGCAAGCACCGTCGCATGCACGGTTTCCGCCGGGCGATAGATGCCGCGTTCGGTGGACAGGTATACATCCACCGGCGGCGGCGAGGCCCGGCCCTCGACGCCGCGGTCGGAGAGGTCAAACCCGGCCTCGGTCAGGTCGAGGAAGGCGAAATCGTCGTTGGCACCGGTGACGGTCAGCAAGGCGGGGGCGTTGCCGCCGCTGCCGCGCAGCAGTCCGGCATCGAAGCGGGCATAGCCGTCGGGGCCGGTGGTGGCGCTGCCGAGAATATCGTTGTTGAGCGCCACCAGTTCGGCTTTCGCCCCGGCGATCGGCAGGGCCGAGGCCAGCGAGCGGGCAAACACGTGCAGGCCGTCGTTGCCGCTGAGGCTGGCCAGGCCGATGTCGGTGACGACGAACCATTGCGTCGCCGACTGGGCATAATAGTCGGCCCCCGGAATGGTCGCCGTCAGGGCGTAGACGCCGGGCTCAAAGCTGGTCACCGCCTCGCCCAAAGGCAGCGATGTGGTGATGTCTTGATTGAGTTCGGTCTGCAACTGGCCGGTGCCGGACCAGATCGCCTCGCCCAGATTTCCGGCGATATAGTCGCGATCGTAGCCGGCGATGAAGGCACCGAAATAGCCGTCGCGCATGATGGTCCGAATGTTGCGTTCGGCGACGCGGTAAATCGCCAGATCAACCTCGGTGGCATTCACCCCGATCACCGGGATCGCCGCGTCATCGCTTTTCGGCAGCACATAGGCGCGGCCGGCGAAGCGGACGGAAGGCGAACGGTCGCGGACGTAGATTTCGAGATCGACCGAGCTTTGCAGCACCTCGCCGCTGGCCGATGGCAGGCCTTCGCGGATGGTCAGGCCGACAGTCTGGCCATGCCGGACGCCGTCGATGCAGATCTGCGCGTCTTTCACCTCGACCGGCAAATCCTCCCCTTCAATGCGGACAAAGTCGGCGTAGTCGACGCCTTTTTGCCGCAGGTTCTCGCTGAAATTTACGCAGATGCGCGGCTGGGCGGCGTCGGAACCGACGGTATTGTCGACGATGTGGAAGCCATAGAGGCCGATGACCCGCTCCAGCGCGGTTGCAATGATATCGCGGGGTTGCAGCGACTGCGACAGCCGCAGCGCCGGGATGGCGGCGCTGCCTTCGCCGAGCGCCTCCATGAGCTGGGCGATCCGGTTCAGCGCTTCGGCCTGCATCCCGGCTTCCTCGGACCGCAAATAGGCGTTGATCGCGGCCAGCCGGGCCTGCGACCGGTAGTCTGCGGCCATATCGGGATTTTGATCCGCCGCCGCGACCAAAAGATCCGCCGCATCGAGCCAGTCGCGCGGGTTGTCGGTGAAATTGGCGACGGTGATCGTGTTCCAGAACGCCTGTTCGGCACTGCCCTCGTTGCGGTAGGTTGCCGCGCCGGCCAGCAGGTCTTCGACGCTGAAATCGTTCATCGGATAAGTCAGGCCCACCATGCGGGCATAGTCGCGGGCGGATTCGAGATAACCGGCGATGAACGCCAGGTCGGCGGCCCGGCTGGCGGCGCGAGCGGCGAGAAGTGCGTCGGGGCGCAGGATTTCGGCCGATTGCGCACCGGCAAACGGCACCACGTCGGTATGGTCGGCCTTCAGGAAGCAGGCGCCGGCATTTTCGTTGTAGGTGAAGGCCTTGCAGGTTTCGTCGCCGACGCAGGCGTCGCGGCAAATCTCGATGCTGGTGTCAAAGATCGAGCGGATATCGCCACCGTAAAAATCGACTCCCTGGCGGACGATGGCGCGCCCGGCAGGAATGAAATCGTCCTGCGCCGTCGCCGGCTGCGTGGCAGCCAAGGCCGCAGCAAACAACCCAATGACCGCCGATGTCCAAAGCCGCATGGCGCAAATCCTTTTGGTGGAAATAACCGGCCGAGGCTGGCACGCGTCAGCGAGTCGGAGCAAGGGATTTGACATCGCTTTGGCCAAATAATCCCCGGTTTGCCGCTTTACTTGCCGCCGTGTTTGCGCTGCTTTGGCAGCGGGTCAGTCGGGAGGATTCGCTTGGGCCGGAACCTGGTTGCGATTTTGCGCGGCATTCAACCCGACGAGGCGGTCGGCATCGCCGGGGCGCTGCTTTCGGCGGGCATCAGCAAGATCGAAGTGCCGTTGAATTCGCCCGATCCGCTTGGGTCAATCGCTCGAATGGTCAAGGCTTTTGGCGGCAAGGCATTGTTTGGCGCCGGCACGGTCCTGAGCGTCGTGGACGTCGGCCAAGTGGCCGCCACCGGCGCAGGCATGATCGTGTCGCCCAATTGCGACCC
>JAYTCN010000019.1:0-5857 GCA_043736475.1 Paracoccaceae bacterium | reverse complement strand
TGTGGGTTCACGCCAATCTATGCCGAAGGTACGGCCGCACGCGCCATGCTTGGCAGCATTGTTCTGGGTGAAGTCACGGATCGCATGGGGTTTGAGATGCGCGAGCAGCTTGAATTGCGTTTTGGCAAACCGACCGCTCCAAAATATCGACTGGATGTCCAGATTGATGTCGAAAGCGAAGGGCTTGCCATCACAACCGATGCGTCGATCACCCGGTTCAACTTGTCGGCCACCGCCATTTACAGCCTGACACCGATCGACAGTGGCGCCGCGATACTGAGCGACAGCGTCCGTTCTTTCACGGCGTATTCGGCCACGACTTCCGCCTTTGCGACGCGGGTTGCCGAACGCGACGCCCGCCGCAGGCTGGCGGTTAGCATGGCAGATCAAATCGCCATCAGAATCGCCGCGAAGGCTGCGGAGTTGCCGGCGTGAAACTGGGCGCACGCGAAACCAAGAAATATTTAACGCAGCCGATTCCTCCAAAACCAGCGATATTGCTTTACGGATTTGATGCAATGCGCGTGGCGACAGCGCGCACCACTCTGGTCGATGCCCTGGTTGGCCCGAAAGCCGTCGAAGACATGCGGCTTGACCGACTGGCCGCGTCGGAATTGCGCAAAGAACCGGCCAGATTGATTGACTCGCTGAAGGCTCGGGGATTCTTTCCCGGGCCGCGCGCGGTTGTCGTCGAGGATACCCCCGATTCGCTGGCCGGCACGATCGCCGCCGCAATGCGCGATTTGCGTGAAGGTGATGCGTCGCTGATCGTGGTTGCAGGCCAACTCAAGCCATCGGGCGCTTTGCGTAAATTGTTCGAACCTGCGCATGACGCTTTGGCGATCGCAATCTACGACGATCCGCCCGGTCGCGACGATATCGAACGCCAACTAGCCAAGGCTGGCATCCGAAACGTTGATGTCGGTACTTTGAACGCCTTGGTCACGCTTGCTTGTGGACTTGACGCAGGTGATTTTTCGCAAATCGTCACAAAGCTTTCCCTCTATAAACTGAGCGATCCATCAGAAATCACTTTGGCCGATATTGAGGCGGTGGCACCGATCACGGCCGAAGCCGATCTGGACAGCGCAATTCGTGCCATTGCCGAGGGGCGCTCGCACGAAGTCGCGCCGCATTTGCAACGCTTGGCCGGACAGGGATCGAACGCCGTCGCGCTTTGTTCGGGCGTTGGTCGGCACTTTCGTCTGCTGCACGCTGCTGCCTGTGAAGCTCGTGGCCCCGAACAATGGGCGGAATCCTCGCGGATTTTCGGGCCCCGCCGCGACCAGATCGTCGCGCAGGCCCGCCGTTGGGGTCCGATGCTGCTGGAACGAGCGCTTGAGGTAGTCATGGAAACTGACCTGACTCTGCGTTCACCGAAACCGGCACCTGCTCATGCTCTGGTCGAACGAGCTTGCCTGCGCATCGCGATGCTCTGCCCGAAATAAGTTACGCTGCCTGCTTGCAGCGAAATTACACGGCTAGAGCAAATCAGGGATAAGCGGGAACCGGTTTTCCCGCCCGATTTGCGTAAAAACAAATGGTTAGACCAGTTCGGGCGATTCTGTCATCGCCTGAACTGGTCTAAAACCTTGTGGCCCTGCAAATAACTTGCTGCGGCGAGTCCCGCATGGCGTCCGGTGGCCAGGCATGCCGTCAACAGATACCCTCCGGTCGGTGCATCCCAATCCAACATCTCACCAGCGCAAAATACGCCTGGAAAATCTCGCAACATCAGGTCCGAGTCCAACGCCTCGGCTTTGATGCCGCCGGCAGTCGAGATTGCTTCATCAATCGGTCTGGGCCGCACCAGCTTGAGCGGCAATGCCTTCAGTGCCCGCGCCATGGCTACTGGTTCGCGCGCATCGCTCAACTCGTGGAATAACGCCGCCTTGACACCAGTCAACCCGACCGACTTACGCAAATGATTGCTCAAACTGGATTTGCCGCGCGGAAGTGCCAGTTTGCGCATGACCACATCAAGGCTGACGTCGGGCAGCAGGTCGAGCGACAACGTCGTACTTTCGCCCAAGGGCGTGGCGGAGTGCGCAACAGTGTAAATGACGCCACCTTCAACGCCGGTACCGGTCACGACAAACTCACCACGCTGGGTCTGCTTGCCGAACATGACTGCGACTGGTTTTACCGGCGCGCCATTAAACCTTGCCATATGTTGTGACCAGTCCACATCAAATCCCATATTGGACGCCCGGAAGGGCGCGATCGGTACGCCTTTTGATGCCAAAATCCCGGCCCATTTCCCGTCCGATCCGAGCCGCGCCCAGCTTGCGCCGCCCAACGCAAGAACCGTCGCGTGTGCGGCAACACGTTGCTGGCCATCCGCGGTGCCGAACACCGAAGCATCGTCGTTCCAGCCCTGCCACCGCCACTTGGTGCGAAAGTCCACACTTTTTCGCGCAAGCCGGCCAAGCCATGCCCGCAGCAGCGGCGAGGCTTTCATGGCTCTGGGAAAAACGCGACCCGATGAACCGGTGAATATGTCCTGTCCGAGTTGGCGAGCCCAGTCCTTGACCATCTCCGGGCCGAATTCTCGGAGTACCGGGTTCAGCCATGTCGCATCGCCATAATTCGCCAGGAAGGCGTCCAGCGCCTGATCCTTGGTCAGATTCAAGCCCGACTTGCCGGCCATCAGGAATTTTCGTCCAAATGACGGTTTGGCATCGGTCAAAAGCACCCGCGCACCTGCCGACGACAGAATGTCAGCGGCCATAAGTCCCGCCGGTCCAGACCCCACGATCAGGGCATCGGTCCGGTGAATTTGCGCACTTTCCAGCAAACTATTCCTGCCTTCCCGCCAAGTCTTCTGTTGAAACCATTTGTCTGCCCGCGTGCAACCATTGATACTGCGACCAATTCGCATCTTAGTTTAACTGGAGCGTTCCCATGCTGAAAAGCAGCGACTTTGTGCAGGACGCAGCCTGGACCGACACGCCTGGGCCGCAAAAGCACGGTGAGGCCAATTTGATTGCCGGCGTCGTCATCGAGCCGCTTATTTTTCGCAAGGATGGTCGCGGCCACCTTGTCGAACTGATGACCCGGCGCGGCGGACAGCTGACCGAAATAGTTCATGTCTATCAGGTTTATGCCGCGCCAGGCTCGGTGCGCGCATGGGTCTATCATCAACGGCAGGACGACCGGCTTTCCTATACCCAAGGCGCTTTCAGGCTGGTGCTTTGGGACATTCGCGACAGCAGCCCGACGAAAGGCATGCTTAACGTATTGGACGTCGGACTGGCAAATCCCTGCCGAGTAACGATTCCGGCCTATGTCGTGCACGGGCTGAAAAATACCGGTTCCGAAATGGCCAGCTTCGTGAATTGCCCGACCAACTGGTACGACCCGGCCAATCCCGACAAGGCACGGCTGCCGGTTGACCATCCGGGCGTGCCGTATTCGTTCGACTGAACGATGCCGAAATTCACCGTCATCACCGCCACCTGGAATCGGTCGCGGCATATTGTTCCGACGATCCGCTCGGTGCTGGCGCAGAGGTTTACCGATTTCGAGTATCTGATCATCGGCGATTGCTGCACCGATGATACCGAGGAAATCGTCAAACCATTCCTGTCCGATCGGGTGCGCTGGCTGAGCACGAGCCAGCGCTGGATGGGCCAGTCGGGGCCGAACAACGTTGGCATCGAAAATGCCAGGGGGAAATATATCGCCTATATCGGCCATGACGATATCTGGGGGCCGGAGCATTTGCGGCGGCACTTTGACGTGCTTTCACGCGCGGACCAGCCCGATTTTTCGGTCGCTGCCTGCATGAATTACGGCAGTCCGGGCGCAGACATGAACCATGTCACCGCCCTCGATCCGCAGGCCGGACTCGATGAGAACTTTTTCTTCGTGCCAACCGCCATCGCGCATCGCCGTGCGGTAACTGACAGGATCGGACCCTGGAAACACGCCAATGACTCGGACAGGTTCGTCGATGTTGAATTTGAAGCACGGGCGCAGCAGGCCGGGATGAAATTCGTCCGCAACGGCGCGTTGACGGCTTTCAAATTCACCGCCGGGTCCCGGTATTTGTCGTATCTCGATCCGGATTCGCATGAACAAGTTGCGTTTCTGGACCGGATGCAAGCGCCCGGTTCCCCAGCAACGCTGGCCGCTGAAATTGCATTTTGTGCACAAAATGGCCGTTCCTACCCATCGCAACCTATTTTCGGCGATGGCTGGGAAAAAGGAGAAAGCGCGCGCCGCGCGCGGGCAATGAAGGGCATGCTTGGATCAGAGTGTGTCTTGCTGAAAAGGGCCTGCAAACTTGAACACCACAAGGGTTGGCGCGCGCAGGATTGGCACGGCACCGGCCCGGATGACCAAGGCTATCTGTGGACGGGGCCGAACCCGGCGCCAAGAATGTTGATTCCTTTTGTCAGCCAAGGGCGGGTAGACCTGAAATTTCGACTCCTGCATCCGCATCCGGCTGTGTTCGAGGCGGTGAAACTTACGCTGAACGGCACGGCAATTTTGCCGCGGTTTACCGTTTCGAAGGCAAATTCCGGATTGTTTGCCGCAAGCGTCGAATTGACCGGTGATTTGCGATCTGGCCGCGCCAGCGTGCTTCGGTTTCATCAGCCGGATTGGGCGATGCTTGACGGCGGCGATCGCGGCAAACGTGGCCTTGCGGTTGGCATCGTCGAAATCCGGCCCCTCCCGCCAACGGCAATCGGGCGGTTGGCGCTGAAATTCAGGCAGGCCGCCGCGGAAATTGCTGGTGACCTGAAAACCGTCCTGCCTGTTGCCGCCCGTCGCAATAATCCCTAGGTGTGGTTCTGCAATTTCAAGCCGGACCTGACCTGATGCCGCACAACCTGCAATCACTGACCGAATCGCTGCTTGGCGCGGCAAAAAAGGCCGGCGCCGACGCTGCCGACGCAGTAGCCATGGCTGGCGATAGCCAATCCATCGAGGTTCGGGCCGGTAAACTGGAACACGCCGAACGTGCCGAAGGGGTGGACATTGGCCTGAGGGTTCTGATCGGCCAGCGACAGGCTTGCGTGTCGTCCTCCGATATCCGGCCCGTCACTATCGCCGCCATGGCTGAACGGGCGATCGCGATGGCCAAAGAGGCACCCGAAGACCTGTACTGCGGCCTTGCCGACCCGGCCCAACTGGCCAAATCATGGGATGTCGGCGCTCTCGAACTGAACGACGACAGTCCGGCACCAAATGCCGCCGATCTGCAGCAGAAAGCCTTGGAAGCCGAAGCCGCCGCTCTGGCGGTCAAAGGTGTCAGCCAGGTGGACAGCGCCGGTGCAGGCTATGGCAAATCCACCTTCCACATGGCGATGAGCAATGGCTTTTCCGGCGGTTATTCGCATACCTCGACCTCAGTCTCCTGTGTCGCCATCACCGGCGCGGGCCGCCATATGGAGCGTGACTATGCTGGCGAGGGCCGCACTTTCGCCGCCGATATGCCCGGCGCGCGCGAGATCGGCCAACTGGCCGGCGAACGTGCCGTCGCCCGCCGCAAACCACGCCGCCCGCCAACCGGCGCCTATCCGGTGCTCTATGATGAACGCATTTCCTCCGGCCTGATCGGTCATCTGGTGGGCGCGATCAACGGCAGCGCCATCGCGCGCGGATCGAGCTGGCTGAAAGATGCGATGGGCGAGCAGGTGCTGTCCAAGGGCCTGACCATCACCGAAGACCCGACCCGCAAACGCATCGGCGGCTCGCGTCCGTTCGACGGCGAGGGTCTGCCGGTTTCCGTCCGTCACCTCGTCAAGGACGGCGTCCTGCAAAGCTGGACCCTCGACCTCGCCACCGCTCGTCAACTGGGCCTGCAATCGACCGGCAATGCCGCACGCGGCACCTCCAGCCCGCCGTC
>JAYTCN010000018.1:0-5874 GCA_043736475.1 Paracoccaceae bacterium | reverse complement strand
GAGGCCGCCTGGGCCTGGACCGACCCGATCATCAAGGCCTGGGCCGATTCGTCCGACAAGCCGCAGCATTACGACGCCAACGGGTCCGGCCCCGATGCGGCCCTGGCCCTGATGCACCGCGACGGCCGCGAGTGGCGGGAGATCGAGGGCTGATGACGGTTACGCTGCATTATCCCGACCGTGATGCATTGATGACCGGCCTTGCCAGGGTCGTGGCCGATCAAGTGCGGCAGGCGATCGCCGACCGGGGCAGGGCGACGCTTGCGGTTCCCGGAGGCACCACACCTGCGCCATTTCTGCAGGCTCTCAGCCGGGCTGAACTGGACTGGTCGAAAGTCGCCGTCATGCTGACCGACGAGCGTTTCGTGTCCGAATCCTCCGACCGCTCCAACACCCGGCTGTTGCGCGACACGCTGATTCAGAACAATGCAAGAACATCCATTCTCGTGCCGTTCTATGCCCCGGCCGACCGCCCCGAAGACGTGCTGGACCAGCTTTCGGCGCAGATCGCTCCGTCCCTGCCGCTGGATGTCTGCGTCCTTGGCATGGGCGAGGACATGCACATTGCCTCGATCTTCCCCGGCGCCGACCGTCTGGCCGAAGCCCTTGATCCCGACGGCAAGGCCATCCTGCTGCCCATGCGCGCGCCGAACGCGCCCGAACCGCGCCTGACCCTGACCGCGCCGGTCCTGCAAGCCGCCAGACACCTGCACCTTCTGATCACCGGACCCGGCAAAAAAGTGGCGCTTGAAAATGCCATGTCCATCCCCAATTCATCAGATGCCCCGGTTCGCATCCTGTTCGATGCGCCGACCCCAATTCTCGTCCACTACGCCGATTGAAAGGAGGGGAAAAATGACCCTTCAGGACCCGATCCGAACCGTTACGAATCGCATCATAAAGCGCTCCAAACCGCTGCGTTCCGCCTATCTCGAACGGATGAAAGCCGCCCGCGACAAAGGCCCCCGTCGCGCCCATATCTCCTGTGGCAACCAGGCCCACACCTATGCCGCGATGGGCGTCGACAAGGATCGCATGGCCCATACCGACGCCGGCAACCTCGGCATCATCACCGCCTATAACGACATGCTCTCGGCCCATCAGCCCTATGAGCATTACCCCGAGCTGATCCGCAAAACCGCCCGCGCCGCCGGCGGCACCGCCCAGGTCGCCGGCGGGGTTCCGGCGATGTGCGATGGCGTCACCCAGGGCCAGGCCGGGATGGAATTGTCGCTGTTCTCGCGCGATGTCATCGCTTTGGCGGCGGGCATCGCGCTGAGCCACGACGTGTTTGACACGACCGTTTACCTTGGCATTTGCGACAAGATCGTGCCCGGCCTCGTCATCGCCGCCGCCACCTTCGGCCATTTGCCCGCCGTCTTCCTGCCCTCCGGCCCGATGCCGAGCGGCATGCCGAATGACGAGAAATCCAAGGTCCGCAACCTGTTCACCCAGGGCCTTGCCAGCCGCGAGGAATTGCTGAAAGCCGAAATGGACAGCTACCACGGCCCTGGCACCTGCACCTTTTACGGCACCGCCAACACCAACCAGATGCTGATGGAATTCATGGGCCTGCACCTGCCCGGTTCCAGTTTCGTCAACCCCAACACGCCTTTGCGCGAGGCGCTGACGGTCGAGGGCGTGAAACGCGCCATGACGATCACCGGCCTCGGCAACGAATACACCCCGGTCTGCGACGTCCTCGACGAACGCGCCTTCGTCAACGGCATTGTCGGGCTGATGGCGACCGGCGGCTCGACCAACCTGCTGATCCATCTGATCGCCATGGCCAAGGCGGCGGGGATCCTGCTCAACTGGCAGGACTTCGCCGAAATCAGCGAAGCCACACCGCTGATGGCGCGGGTCTATCCCAACGGCATCGCCGATGTGAACCACATGCACGCCGCAGGGGGCCTTGGCTATCTGATCGGCGAGCTGCTCGACGCCGGCCTGCTGCACCCCGACACCAAGACCATCGTCGGCGACGGCATGGCGCGCTACACCACCGAGCCGAAACTGATCGACGACGTTCTGGTTTGGCAGGATGGCACCAGCGAAACCCTCAACGACAAAGTCTTGAAGCCGGTCTCGGCCCCGTTCCAGAAATCGGGCGGCATGAAACTGCTGACCGGCAACCTTGGTACTGCGGTGATGAAAGTTTCTGCTGTGCCCGAGGAACGCCGCATCATCGAGGCCCCGGCCCGTATCTTCCATTCGCAGCAAGCGGTCAAAGATGCTTTCAAAGCAGGCGAGCTGAACCGCGATGTCGTGGTTGTCGTCCGCTTTCAGGGACCCAAGGCCAACGGCATGCCCGAACTGCATGGCCTGACGCCGACGCTTTCGGTAGTGCAGGATCGCGGCTACCGCGTCGCCCTGGTCACCGACGGGCGGATGTCGGGGGCATCGGGCAAAGTCCCCGCCGCCATCCACGTCTGCCCCGAAGCTCTGGACGGCGGCCCGCTCGCCCATATTGCTGACGGCGACTTGCTGCGCGTCGACGCCATCGCCGGTACCATCGATGTTCTGACCGAAGGCGCTTTGGAACGCCCCGGCGTCACCCCCGATCTCAGCGCCAATTCCTTTGGCGTTGGCCGCGAGATGTTCGAGAGTTTCCGCCGCAACGTCAGCTCCGCCGCCACCGGCGCCAGCCCGATCTAGGAGCTTCAAATGGCCCGATTAAGCGCTGAAGATGCCTGCAAGATGAACCGCGAAGTCTGCGCTCTGGCACCCATCGTGCCGGTGCTGGTGGTCAAGGACGTCCGCCACGCAAGGCCCTTGGCCGAGGCTCTGGTCGCCGGTGGCCTGCCCGCGCTGGAGGTAACCCTGCGCACCCCGGCGGCGCTGGAGGTTATCCGCGCCATGGCGCAGGTCAAAGGCGGTGTTGTCGGCGCAGGCACGCTGGTGACAGCCGCCGATGTCCGCGCGGCCAAGGCCGCCGGAGCAAAATTCGGCGTTTCGCCGGGCTGGACCGATGAACTGGTCGCCGCCTGCGAGGAGGAAGGCCTGCCATTGCTCGCTGGTGCCGTCTCCGCCACCGAAGCGATGCAAATGCTCGCCAAAGGCTATGACCTGCTGAAATTCTTCCCCGCCGAAGCCTCCGGCGGTGCCCCCACCCTCAGGGCCCTTGGCGGACCTTTGCCGCAAATCACCTTCTGCCCGACCGGCGGCGTCACCGCCAAAAACGCGATGGATTACCTGTCGCTGCCCAACGTCATCTGCGCCGGTGGTTCCTGGGTCGCGCCCGATGCCCTTGTGCAGGCCGGCGACTGGGCGGCGATCGAAGCTCTGGCGCGGGCTGCCAGCAAAATCAAAGAGGCCTGAGATGGACACTATCTGGACCGAGCTGAAAGCCCATCACCAAGCCATCAAATCAACTACTCTGGCTGAGCGGTTCACCAAACATCCCAATCGTTTCGACGCCTTCTCCGCCAGCCTCGGCGACATGCTGCTCGACTATTCCAAAACCAGCATCGACGCCAAGGCGCGTGACTTGCTGGTCCGACTGGCTGAAACCTCGGGCCTCGGCGCCAAACGCGACGCGATGTTTGCCGGCGAAAAGATCAACATCACCGAAGATCGCGCCGTTCTGCACACCGCCCTTCGCAACCGAGCCAACACCCCCGTCATCACCGACGGCGCTGACGTGATGCCCGGGATCAACGCCACACTCGCGCGGATGCGCGACTTTTCCACCGCCGTCCGCAGCGGCACAATCACCGCTTCCGACGGCAAGCCCTTCACCGACGTGGTCAATATCGGCATCGGCGGCTCCGACCTCGGCCCGGTCATGGCGGTGCTGGCGCTCGCCCCCTACCACGACGGCCCGCGCGTGCATTTCGTCTCCAACGTTGACGGTGCCCACATCCACGATGTGCTGAAAAACCTCGACCCCAAACGCACCCTGGTCATCGTCGCCTCGAAAACCTTCACCACCATCGAGACCCTTACCAACGCAACCACGGCAAAGCGCTGGCTTGGAGCGGCGATTGGCCTTGATTCCGGCGGCCATTTTGCCGCGCTCTCGACCGCGCTCGAAAAAACCGGCGCTTTCGGCATCGACCCGTCGCGGGTGTTCGGCTTCGAGGATTGGGTCGGCGGGCGCTATTCACTCTGGGGTCCCATCGGCCTGTCGCTGATGCTCGCCATCGGTAACGATAATTTCGACGCCTTCCTGCAAGGCGGCCACGAGATGGACCGGCATTTCCAGACCGCGCCTTTCGCCCAGAACCTGCCGGTCCTCATGGGCCTCGTCGGCATCTGGCACAACAACATCTGCGGCTATCCCACCCGCGCCGTGCTGCCCTACGACCAGCGCCTGCTGCGCCTGCCGGCCTATCTGCAACAACTCGACATGGAATCGAACGGCAAGCGGGTTTCGATCGACGGCAAGGCGCTGGAACAGTCCAGCGGGCCCGTGGTCTGGGGCGAACCCGGCACGAACGGCCAGCACGCGTTCTACCAGCTGATCCACCAGGGCACCGCCGTCATCCCCTGCGAATTCATCGTCGGGGCGCAGAGCCACGAGCCCGATCTGCAGGTGCACCAGAACCTGCTGCTGGCCAACTGCCTCGCCCAATCCGAGGCCTTGATGAAAGGCCGCAGCTTCGACGAGGCCAAGGCCATCGTCATCCCCAAAAAGATCAAGGGCGACCCCGACGCCCAGTCCCAGCACCGCGTCTTCCCCGGCAACCGCCCGTCAACCACCTTGCTCTACAAGAAACTCGACCCCCGCACCTTTGGCCGCATCATCGCGCTTTATGAACACCGGGTGTTCGTCGAAGGCTGCATCTGGGGGATCAATTCGTTTGATCAATGGGGGGTTGAACTGGGCAAGGAACTGGCCACCGCCATCCAGCCGCTGATCGAGAGCGGCGCGGGGTTCGAGGGCAAAGACCCGTCAACGGCGGGGCTGTTGCGGGCCATTTCTGCACTCCGAAATTGACCGAATTCAGCTACGACCCGCCGCAGGAACCGGTGCGGGTCATCCATCGCGACGCCGACCTCTTGGTGCTCGACAAACCCTCCGGCCTGCTCTCGGTCCCCGGCAAGCCGGAAAATCACCGCGATTGCCTGCAATCCCGCGCCAAAGCGGAATACCCGCAGTCGCTGCTGGTTCATAGATTGGACCTCGACACCTCGGGCGTCATCGTCTTTGCCCTGAACCCCAAGGCCCAGCGCCACCTCGGCCTGCAATTCGAGCGCCGCCAGACCCGGAAAACCTACATCGCCCGCGTCTGGGGGCAAGTTGCGGGCGAGAGCGGCCGCATCGACCTGCCCGTCGACATCGACTGGCCGACTAGGCCTTTGCATCATGTGTCTTACGAGACCGGCAGACCCGCCCAAACCGATTGGCGCGTCCTCGCCCGCGAACCCCACGCCACCCGCATGGAACTCACCCCGCTGACCGGCCGCAGCCACCAGTTGCGGGTGCATATGCAGGCGCTTGGCCATCCGATACTGGGGGACCGGTTGTATGCGAAGGGTGCGGCGTTGACCGCGGCGGCACGGTTGCAACTGCACGCTGCAAGTCTGGAAATCTTCCACCCGAAGGGCGGAGAGCGGGTCAGGTTTGAAAGCGTTTGTCCGTTCTGATCCCCGCCTTCGCGGGGATGACATTGCATCTGTCATTCCCGCGAAGGCGGGAATCACAACCAGGCCGCCCCCCGCACCCCCGACGAATCCCCATGCACATTCTCCAGCAACCGGGTGTTGAACTTGTCACCGAACACATGCGGGCGCATCAGGTCCGGCACGTTGCGATAGAGCCGCTGGACATTCGACATGCCGCCGCCAAAGACGATCACGTCGGGGTCGAGCACGTTGACGATCAGCGCCAGCGCGCGTGCCAGCCGGTCCTCATAACGGCGCAAAGTC
>JAYTCN010000017.1:0-2500 GCA_043736475.1 Paracoccaceae bacterium | reverse complement strand
CAGCGCGGCTTTGCCAACTACCTTGAAACCATCGCCGCGGTCCGTCCGCTCTGGCACAGCCCGAACCGGGCCGGCCAATGAACGGCTGACCGCAAGCCAAAAGCTGCCCGTGCAAGGCTTAAGCATAACGCCCTGCGACCTGAAGAACCCCGCCGAACGCCATCCCGAAAAAGCGCATCGAGCCGGGACCCCGCGACTGAAACAGCCGGATTGGATCAGGGTCAGGGCCAGCACCGGCGCGGTCTGCAGGGCGACCCGCGACGTGGTGGCCGCCCATCAACTGATCACCGTCTGTGACGAGGCCGGCTGCCCCAACATGGGTGAATGCTGGTCGCAGGGCCATGCGACGATGATGATCATGGGCGCGATCTGCCCGCGCGGCTGCACCTTTTGCAATGTGGCCACGGGGGGTCCCAAGGCACGTGATGTCTTTGCGCCCGGTCGTGTCGCCGATGCAGTGAAAAAGCCGGGCCTGAACCATGTGGCCATCACCAGCGTGGACCGCGACGATGTGGCATGCGGCGGTGTTGAACATTTTGCCCAGACAAACCGCGCCATTCGCCGCCAGTCCCCTGCGACCACGATCGAAATCCTGACACCGGATTTTCTGAAATGCGACCCCTCGGTCCCCGAGGTCGTCGTGGCGGCGAAACCGGACGTGTTCAACCACAATCTTGCGACCGTTCCCAGCCTTTACCCCGAGGTTCGCCCCGGCGCCCGCTATTTCCACTCGCTGCGGCGTTGCAGCGCGTGAAGGAACCGGACCCAAAAATGTTTACTAGCTGTGGAACCTCAACAGGTTGTCCATGGTTTGACCCAGGCGACTGATGGGCGGCTTTGAGTTCAGGCTGCCGTGGGGGCGGCGCCAATTGTACATGTGGGTCCATTCCGGTAGATGGATTTTTCGTTGCTCCGGGGTCTGGCAGGCGCGGGCGCAGGCCCATTCGCGCAGGGCGGTCTGGATAAACCTTTCTGCTTTGCCGTTGGTTTTCGGCGTGCAGGGCTTGGTTAGGATGGGTTTGAGGTTCAGGTCCTTGCAGGCTGCGACGAAGGTTTTCGCCTTATAGCACGACCCGTTCGGCGGGAAAATGATCCCCCGGATCATTTCCTGATCCTTCGAACTCGCTCATCACCCGGGTCACGGTGACGCCAGGGCCCTGATAATAGACCACGGCGGCCCGTAATGCTGCGATGGCGCTGACGGTCGGCTTCGGGATGCGCCTTGGCCGGGATGAGCGGTCTTGCATCCCGCCCCGGCCCTCGGCCACGAACCGCTCGGTCCAGCGGCTCACGATCTTGGCCGGCACGCCAAAGGCCCGCGCCGCCGGAGCTTTGGCTACACGGCCCGCGATGACCGAGTGAGGTGCCCCTGGATTTGTAGACGCTTTGCTTGGAAATTTTGGAACCAAGGAGAGACGCAAGATGGGCAAGCAGGATCGGTTTACGGATGAGTTCAAGCGCCGCACCGAAGCGGCAAAGATTGGCGCCGCAAGCAGCCTTCGCCGTGCATAATCCTGATTGCCAAAAGATTCCACGTGTGGTCACGTCAAACGCGGCCCGGCGGGGCATTTAACAAAAGCGGTCCGGTCGTCCCTTTGGTGGATAGTTTTGCAATCGAGATGAAGGCGGTGTCCCGGGTCTTTGGCCAGGGTCAGCACGCCGTTACGGCGGTTGACAACGTGTCCCTTGCCATCCGCGACAACGAATTCTTTACGCTGCTGGGGCCGTCCGGCTGTGGCAAGACAACGATTTTGCGATTGATCGCCGGATTTGAATTTCCGTCGTCGGGCGACATTTTTTTGGCGGGCAGCAGTATTGTCGCCGAACCGCCGTTCAAAAGGCCGATCAATACAGTGTTCCAAAATTATGCCTTGTTCCCGCATCTGACTATTGCCCAGAATATCGGTTTCGGGCTCAAGATGCTGGGCCGATCACCGACCGCGATCAATGATCGGGTCGCCCAGATGCTGAAACTGGTGCGCATGGAAGAGCTTGGCCACCGCCTGATCGGTCAGATTTCGGGCGGCCAGCAACAACGCGTGGCCCTGGCGCGGGCCTTGGCCCCGCAGCCCAGGGTTCTTTTGCTGGATGAACCGCTTTCGGCGCTGGATTTCAAACTGCGCAAGGAAATGCAGATCGAGTTGAAACGGCTGCAGTCCGAGACCGGCATCACCTTCATTTTTGTGACCCACGACCAGGAAGAGGCGTTGACGATGTCCGACCGCGTCGCCGTCATGTCGGCGGGCAAGGTTCTGCAAGTGGGTGCGCCCCGCCAGATCTATGACGCCCCGGCAAGCCGTTTTGTCGCCGACTTCATTGGCGAGTCGAATTTTCTGGATGGCAGGATCGCATCGATTTCCGCCGGCATCGCGGTTGTTGACCTGGATTGTGGCGGCCAGATTTCCTTTGCCACCGCCGCTACCAGGCCGGCACAACCGGTCACGATTGTCGTGAGGCCGGAACACGCAAAAATGGACAGCCCCGCAACTTTGAAAATTCG
>JAYTCN010000016.1:0-14223 GCA_043736475.1 Paracoccaceae bacterium | reverse complement strand
GGCCCCGGTGAAGGTGAGGGTCAGCCTGCCTTTTCCGGGGAAGTGGAAATCGGTGGCCCGGTACTGGTCGCCGTAGGCATGGCGGCCAATGACGATGGTTTGGTCCAGCCCGGCACCAGACGCGGCACGTTGCGGCAGATGATCGGCTGGCGGAAGATGACGCCGCCGAGAATGTTGCGGATGGTGCCGTTGGGCGATTTCCACATCTGTTTCAGGCCGAATTCCTCGACCCGGGCCTCGTCGGGGGTGATGGTGGCGCATTTGACCCCGACCCCGTATTTCCGGATCGCTTCGGCGGAATCGATGGTGATCTGGTCGTTGGTGCGGTCGCGTTCCTCGATGCCGAGGTCGTAATATTTCAGGTCGATGTCGAGATAGGGCAGGATCAGCTTGGCTTTGATGAATTGCCAGATGATGCGGGTCATTTCGTCGCCGTCGAGTTCGACCACCGGATTGGTGACTTTGATCTTGGTCATGGCATCATCCCTGGCGCGATTGTCGCGGCTTTCCTACAGGACGCAGACAGCAGTTAAAAGCCAGTGAACGCGCTATTTCGGCGGCAGCGATTTGACGTATTCGAGGGCAAGTTTTGCGAGTTTGCGCCGTCGGGCATCGTCAAAAACCACGCCGGCGCTGGTCAGGATGAAGCCGGCCATTTCGCGCCCGCCATGGGTCATGGTGCTGGTGCCCGGGACAGACAGGGCTTCGGCGGCGGTCTCCTTGGAAACGCGGAACATGCCGCCGTCTTTGTAGGTGCCGGTGACCATGTTGCCGTTGAGCATGAAAGCGAGGCCGCCGAACATTTTCTTTTCGACGATGGTGCCGTGACCGCTGACTTCGCTGCGCAACCGGTCGGCGAGTTTGGGGTCGAAGGCCATTGTTCGCTCCGTTTGCAAGTTTCCGGCGAGGACGTTATCACGCGGGCAGATTATTGGAAGGGTGCGATGGCGGGAACCGATCATTCGGCGGTGGCGGACTGGCAGGGACCGGGGCCGGTATGCGTACTGGTGCGGCCACAGATGGGCGAGAATATCGGCGCTGCGGCGCGCGGCATGTGGAATTTCGGCCTCGACCGGCTGCGGCTGGTGGCGCCAAGGGATGGCTGGCCGAACGAGAAAGCGGTGGCGATGGCCAGCGGGGCTGGCAAGGTTTTGGACCATGTGATCGTGACAGAAGATTTGCCGACGGCGATTGGCGATCTGAATTTCGTATTCGCGACGACCGCACGCGGGCGGGAATTGACCAAAGAGGTGTTTTCGCCGGAAAGCGCAATGACCCTGGCGCGGCAACTGATAGCAGGGGGGCAAAGCGTGGGAATCCTGTTCGGACCGGAGCGATCCGGGTTGGACAACGATGACATGGCGCGGGCGAATGCGTCGATAAGTGTGCCGGTCAACCCCGCTTTCGGATCGCTAAATCTGGCGCAATGCGTCTTGCTTGTGGCCTATGAGTGGCGCAAGTCGGCGGGCCCGACGCCGGATATTTTCGCAATGGGCCGGGCGAGATTGGCACAGCGGCTTGAAGTCGAGAAGCTGGTTGAGCATCTGAAAAGCAAACTGGACGATGTCGATTTCTTTTTCCCGGAAACGAAACAAAAGGTCATGGAGGAAAACCTGCGCAACATGTTCGGCCGCTTGCCGCTGACCGACGCCGATGTGAAAACCTTGCACGGGATTTTTCGGGCGCTGGCCCGGGAACGCGGGCAGAAATGAGCGGCAAGCGCAACATTTTTGCAGACGTGGACAAGGCCAAGCCGAAAATGCCGGCGCCGCGTTCGACCATCGAGGCCGAACGCGGCGAAAATCGGCAAGCTGTCGCGCGGTGGCTGAGCCTTTTGTTCGTGCTGGTGGCGCTGATGGTGGTGATCGGGGGCATGACCAGGCTGACCGATTCCGGCTTGTCGATACCCGAATGGCGGCCGGTCACCGGTGCGGTGCCACCGATGAACGAGGCGGATTGGCAGTTCGCGTTCGATCTGTACAAGGCGAGTCCGGAATTCACTGAACAGAATTCGGGCATGGATCTGGCGGGATTCAAATCCATCTATTGGTGGGAATGGGGTCACCGGTTTCTGGGCCGGATCGTTGGCATTGTCTGGTTGGCGGGGTTCCTTTGGTTTCAGGGCCGCCGGACGATCCCCGCAGGCTGGACCGGGCGTTTGCTGGCCGTGGGCGCCCTGGGTGGACTGCAAGGAGCGGTTGGCTGGTGGATGGTCTCGAGCGGGCTGACCGGGCGGATGGTCGATGTGGCCTCGTACCGGCTGGCCCTGCATTTGGGGCTGGCGTTTGCGATCCTCGGAATGCTCGCGTGGTACATCATGCGGTTGCGACGCGGCGAGGCAGCATTGCTGCAAGCGCGACGGCAGCGGCACAACGGGCTGGCGCGGCTGGCGCTGGTTCTTGTCGTTCTGGTGTTGGTGCAGGCGATGCTTGGCGCCCTGGTGGCGGGGATCGATGCCGGGCGGAATTATCCAACCTGGCCGTTGATGGCGGGGGAATTCCTGCCTTCCGGGAGCTTTGCCCTGCGGCCGGTCTGGAGCAATTTTTTTGAAAACGCCGCATTGGTTCAGTTCAACCACCGGCTGGCGGCCTATGGAATGGTTCTGCTGGGCATGATCGCGTGGTGGAAAAGCCGCGCTTCGGCGCTGAACCGGGTGAAGCGCAGCTATGACTGGCTGGCTGCGGCAGTGCTGGCGCAGGTCTTGTTGGGCGTTGTGACGGTGCTGTACGCGGCGGCCTTGCCTTTGGCGCTGGCGCACCAGATTGGCGCGATGGTGCTGCTGGTGGCGGTGCTGGCGGCGCGCTTTGAGGCTTTGTATCCGCGGGCGCAAAGTTTGCGGCGCTAAAGCGTCGTTTGGGGCAAAAGCCTCATCCGGCACTTTGTGCCACCTTCTCCACGGGGTGGAGAAGGGAAGCGGCGCGTCAAAACGGGAAAAACACGCTGATCGCCAGCACGGCGGCGATGCCGACGCCGATGTCCATCGGGATGCCGATCTTGACGAAATCGCGGAAGCGGTAGTTGGCGGCACCATAGACCATCGTATGGGTCTGGTAGCCGATGGGTGTGGCAAAGGCCATGGTGGCGGCAAACATGACGGCGACGATGAGCGGTCGCGAGTCGATGCCGGCGGTGTCGGCGATGCCGATGGCGATGGGGGTGACGATCACGGCGACGGCGGAATTCGACAGAATCTCGGTCAGGACCAGCGCGAAGATATAGACGCCGATCAGGATGACCATGGGCGACGAGGTTTGCAGGTAGGGTGCCAAGGGCGAAACCAGCAGATCGATGGCGCCGGTGTTCTGCAAGCCCTTGCCGACCGCCAGCATGGCGATGATCATCATCATCACATTGGCATCAAACGAACTCCACGCTTCGGCAGGGTCGATGCAGCGCCAGAGCAAGAGGACAGCAACGGCGAGAATTGCCAAAGCGCCGATGTCCATGACGTCGAAAGCCGAAAGCAGCACGACGCAGGCGAGCGCCGCGATGGCGATGGGGGCCTTGGAACGGCGAAAGGCGCGGGCCGGTGTCTCGGTCACGGCGGCGAGGTCAACGATGTCGCGCACGCGGCTGAGGGCAAGCTGGGTGCCCGACAGCAGCAGCCGGTCGGCAGGACGCAGCACGACCGAACCAAGGTCGGAGCCAGCCATATGCATGTGGCGGCTGACGCCGATGATGCGGATGCCCATGCGTTTGAGTTCGTGGAAGTCCGACACCCGCTGATGTTTGCCTTGTCGCGTCGGCGCGACATAGGCCTCGACGGTGACGCGTTCTTCACCGGCACGCAGGCCAAGCGGGGTTTGATAGACAAAGATGCCGGGCAGGGTGTCGAGGGTCAGCACCTCGTCGCGGGTGGCCTGAACGATCAGGCGATCGCGTGGCTGGATTTTTTCTTTCTCCAGGTTCCTGGACATGCGCTGCATACCACGCCGGATCGCCAGCAGATTGACGCCTGCGGGTTTGAGAAAGGCCAGCGCCGGAACCGCCGCGCCGATGAGCGGCGAATTTTGCGGGAAGCCGATTTCGGTCAGGAAATGCTCGCCGTCGCTGCCGTCAATCCGGTAGTCGGCCCGCGACGGCAGCAGGATCGGGCCGAGCACCGCCATGATGGCGGCTCCGGTCAATGCCACGGCAATGCCGACCGGCAGGATATCGAACAGGCCGAAAGCAGGCAGTCCACGTTCCCGCACCACCCCGTCAACCAGCAGGTTGGTCGAGGTGCCGATCAAAGTGCACATGCCGCCGAGGATAGTGAAATAGGACAAGGGGATCAGCAGCCGGGTGGAAGGGGTGCCGATCGCGCGGGCCAGTTTGATAACGACCGGGATCATGACCATGACAATCGGCGTGTTGTTCATGAATGCCGAGGTCACGGCAATGCCGGCAAACAGACCGATCAGGGCAACGACGGGCCGCTCCTTGGCATGCGATGTCAGCCAGGACGAGACGATTTCGAGCGTGCCGGTGCGGACCAGCGCCCCGGAAATGATGAACATCGCCCCGATGGTGACCGGGGCGGAATTGCTGAAAGCGGCGGAGAAATCTTCAAACGAAATCAATCCCAAAACCAGATAGGCCGCAGCACCGATGGCAGCGATTGCCGATGGCGGCATGATTTCGGCGACGAAGGCGGCAAAAATCACCCCCAGCAGTAGCCAGGCAATGACTGCTTCGTGTTGGGCGATGAATTCCAATCGGGGGCCTCCGGTTGTGATCGGGCATTATCTTGCAGGAAATCTCGACCAAAGCAATCGTGTTATTATTTTCCGACAGATGTTCGCGCGTTTGCGACGTCAAAGCCATCAGAATAGTTTGGGGTATTATAATACCGTAATTGTAAATGGTTGAAATTGTGGTATTTATTGACAGAATTGGACGTTGACGTCGCTGTATATATCGCTAAAAAGCACCATCCGGCTTGTCCTGCCAAGGTCGGCCACTGAAATTCGATTCAAACTACGGACCGCACCGATGAAAACTTTCTCTGCCAAACCGGCTGACATCGACAAGAAATGGATCCTGATCGACGCCGAAGGCGTGGTTCTGGGCCGTCTTGCCACGATTGTTGCCATGCGCCTGCGTGGTAAGCACAAACCAAGCTTCACCCCGCACATGGATATGGGCGACAACGTGATCATCATCAACGCCGAAAAGGTGCAGATGACCGGCAACAAACGCGCCGACAAGCGCTATTACTGGCACACCGGCTTTCCGGGCGGGATCAAGTTTCGCACTGCCGGGCAGATTCTTGACGGAAAATTCCCCGAGCGCGTGGTGACCAAGGCGATTGAGCGGATGTTGCCCGGCGGCCCGCTGAGCCGTCAGCAGATGTCAAACCTGCGGGTTTACGCGGGCACGGTCCATACCCATGAAGCGCAGAATCCGACCGTGGTCGATCTGAAAGTGCTGAACCCCAAAAATACCCGGAGCGCATGAGCATGGCTGACGAAATCAAATCGCTCGAAGACCTGAAGGAAATTGCCGTTGCCCCGGTTGTGGTGGCACCGCGGGTGTCGGTCCGGGATGCGCTCGGTCGGTCTTATGCGACCGGCAAGCGCAAGAACGCGGTGGCCCGCGTCTGGATCAAACCGGGCAAGGGCAAGGTTACGGTGAATGGCAAGGAAATGAACGCCTATTTCGCCCGCCCGGTGTTGCAGATGGTCATCGGCCAGGCCTTCTCGGTGGCTGGCGTGGTCGGTGAGTTCGACGTGATGGCGACGGTCAAGGGTGGCGGTCTGTCGGGACAGGCCGGTGCGGTGAAACACGGGATCTCCAAGGCTTTGCAGTTGTATGAGCCGTCGTTGCGACCGGCGTTGAAGGCCGCCGGCTTCCTGACCCGGGATTCGCGGGTTGTTGAGCGGAAGAAATACGGCAAGCGCAAGGCGCGGCGCAGCTTCCAGTTCTCGAAACGGTAAGCTGGTTGAGGACGAGATTGGGAAGGGCTGGCAGCGATGCCGGCCTTTTTTGTTTGGGAGATTTGATTGCCGATCGGGGTGTTTGACAGCGGATTGGGCGGGCTGACCGTCTGGAAGGCGCTGGCAGCAAGGCTGCCGGAGCAGGGGTTTGTCTATTTGGGCGACAGTGCCAACGCGCCCTATGGACCGCGTTCGGCGGATGAAATTTACGATCTGACCTGCGCCGGGGTTGAGCGGCTGTTTCAGCTTGGCTGTGATTTGGTGATCCTGGCCTGCAACACCGCGTCGGCGGTTGCCCTGCGGCGGATGCAGGAGGAATGGGTTCCTGCCGACAAGCGGGTTTTGGGCGTGTTCGTGCCGATGATCGAGGTTTTGGCCAAGCGGCCCTGGGCGGATCGGTCGTATGCCAAATACGTCGGGCTGGAGCGGGTGGCGTTGTTTGCCACCAAGGCAACGGTGGAGTCGGGCGCTTTCGAGCGCGAGCTGGCGTTGCGGGCGCGTGGCGTCGAGGTGACTTCACAGGCCTGTATCGCCCTGGTTGATGCGATCGAGGCGGGTGACACTTTCAGCGCCGGGATGTTTGTGCGCGATCATGTGTCCGAACTGATGAAGCGGTGTCCCGATCCCCAAGTGGCGGTGTTGGGTTGCACGCACTACCCGCTGGTGCAGGACAAGTTCGAGGCAGAATTGCCGCAAGCGACGTTGGTCCTGTCGCAGCCGGCCATCGTGGCGGAATCGCTGGCGGATTATCTGGCGCGGCATCCTGAGTTCGCCGGTGGTGCCGGCACCCAAGTGTTCCTGACCACTGGCGACGCCAGCCAGGTCGGGCAACAAGCGCGGATGTTCCTCGGAATGGATCTGGCGTTTCACCCTGCTTGATTGAAAGCCTGCGGTCTTTGGCTTAAGTCTGCCGCCATTAGACCAGTTCAGGCGATGACAGAATCGCCCGAACTGGTCTGACCATTTGTTTTTAGGCAAATCGGGCGGGAAAACCGGTTCCCACTTTTCCCTGATTTGCTCTAGGTTCGGGCAGGGACATGAAACAGCATAAAATCGCGATTCTTGGGGCGAGTGGCTATACTGGTGCCGAATTGGTGCGGTTGATCGCCAATCATCCGGCGATGCAGATCGTTGCCCTGACCGCCGACCGCAAGGCCGGCCAGAGGCTGGGTGACGCATTTCCGCATTTGTCGCATCTGAATTTGCCGGTCATGGCAACGGTCGAGGCGGTGGATTTTTTGGCGGTCGATCTGGTGTTCGCGGCGCTGCCGCACGGCATCATGCACGATCTGGTGCCCAAATTGCCGGGGCAGGTCAAGGTCGTTGACCTTTCGGCGGATTATCGGCTGCGCGATGCGGGCGCGTATCTTAAATGGTACGGGCTGGCGCACAAAGCGATGTCGGTGCAGGCGACGGCGGTTTACGGGCTGCCGGAGTTTTACCGGGAAGCGATTCGCGCCGCACGGCTGGTGGCCAATACCGGCTGTTACGTGGCGACAAGTTTGTTGCCGGTGCTGCCGCTCTTGCAGAACGGCTTGATTGACCCCGATGAGATCATCATCGATGCGGCTTCGGGTGTGACGGGCGCGGGCCGGGCGACGAAAGAGGGCAACCTGTTCAGCGAGGTTTCCGAGGGTTATGCCGCCTACGGTGTGGCGCAGCACCGGCACATGGGCGAGTTGGATCAGGAGTTCTCGAAAGCCGCCGGGCGCGATGTGGTGTGCTCGTTCACCCCGCATCTGCTGCCGCAGAACCGCGGGATTCTGGCGACGATCTATCTGAAGGGTGAGGCGGCGGCGATTCATGCCTGTCTGGCAAGGCGCTATGCCGATGAGCCGTTTGTCGATGTGCTGACGTTGGGCCAGTATCCGGCGACGCGGCATGTGCGGGGTTCGAACCGGTGCAAGATTGGCGTCGTCGCCGACCGTCGGGCGGGCCGCACGATCGTGATTTCGGCGCTGGACAATCTGGTCAAGGGCGCGTCGGGGCAGGCATTGCAGAACGCCAATCTGATGCTGGGGCTCAGTGAAACGACGGGGCTGGAGGCGGCCCCGATGTTTCCATGAGATGGCTTGGCCGCTACTGGCAGCTGTTCTGGACCGCGTATTTGCGGTTCGACAAGCACGACGGCTCGGCTTTGGCCGGCTATATCGCGTTCTCGGGCCTGCTGGCGCTGTTCCCGTTTCTGATTTTTGCGGTGGCGTTCGTGGGCGCGATGGTGGGCGAGGACGACAGCCTGCGGGCGATCGACGCCCTGTTTCGCCTGGCGCCGCCGCATGTCGCCCAGACGATCGAGCCGGTGCTGCAAGAAGTTCTGGCGCAGCAGCGCGGCGGCTTGCTGACGCTGTCGTTTGCGGCGACTGTGTGGATCGCATCAAGCGCGGTCGAGGCGATCCGCATGGGTTTTGACCGGGCCTATGCTGTCGAGGAGACCCGCGGTTTTTTCGTGCGCCGGGCCACGGCTTTTCTGTTCGTCATCCTGGGTGCATTCGTGGCATTCTTTCTGGGTCTGACAGTGATTTTCAGCCCGTTTTTGGTCAGTCTGGCCGAGAAGGTGACCAAATCGAGCTTTCAGTACGGCACGGTGTTCATGAGCTACGCCTCGGGCTTTTTGGTTTTCGTGTTCGTGCTGTATCTGACCCACCGGTTTCTGCCGGGCAAAAGCATGCGCAGCGCCCGGGTCTGGCCGGGCGTGTTTCTGACCTCGGGGCTGTTTCTGGCCGGGGCTTTGGGGTTTTCGATCTATTTGTCCTATGCGCCGAGCTATACGCTGACCTACGGCACTTTGGCCGGGGTGATTGTCACATTGTTGTTTTTTTACCTTGTCGGCACCGCGCTGATTTACGGCGCCGAAGTGAACGCGACGCTGGCGGCAGCAGCGCATGAACCGATGGCGGTGGACGACGCAGAAGGCAGCCATGGCTAGCTTGCGCAAAAAGCGGCGCATCCGGATGATCGTCGCCGGGTTGGCTTTGCTGGCCTCGGCCACGGCGCTGACTGGCTATGCGTTGCGTGACGGTATCGAGTTTTTCCGGTCGCCCGCCCAGCTGGCGGAAAGCCGTCCGGCGGATGGCGAGCGCTTTCAGCTTGGCGGACTGGTCAAGGAAGGGAGCTGGGTTCAAGGGGTGACGCATGAATTTGTCATCACCGACACCAAGGCCGACGTGCCGGTGCGCTTTAGCGGAATTGTGCCGGATCTGTTTCGCGAAGGTCAGGGCACGATCGTGAAAGGCGCGCTTCTGCGCGGCGTATTTGTCGCCGATGAAGTGCTGGCCAAGCACGACGAGAATTACATGCCGCGCGAAGTGATCGATGCCCTGAAAGCCCAGGGCATCTACAAACCTTCCGGTTGAGGCGACCGGATGGCTGCATTCGCGAGTGTCGATGCCTATCTGGCCGCACAGCCCGAAATGGCGCGCGCGGCGCTGGCGAAAGTCTGCGAAACGATTCGCGCGACGGTGCCGGAAGCGCTCGAGTCGATCTCGTACAATATTCCGGCCTGGAAGATTGGCGGCAGCGCGGTGATCTTTTGTGCGGCATGGAAAAAACATTTTTCGCTGTATCTGGTCTCGGCCGCGCTTCTGGCATCGATATCGGCAGGCCAAGGCAGCCACGACACCGCAAAGGGCACCATCGGTTTCCCTTATACGGTTGCCGTTCCGGTTGCTTTGATCGACCGAATCGTCCGGGCACGCGCAGCGGAATTGCGTCAAGAGAGGCGGTAGCAGCGTACGGTGCCGCTACGTTTTGTTAAGACTTTGGATGGATTTTCCGTCCGGTAATTCAAACGGGAAAGCCGATGCCGACCATCAGTGACATTGCAGCTGAAATTGTCCGCCGCGAAGGTGGCTTTGCGAACGACCGCGACGATCCGGGCGGGGCGACCAATTTTGGCGTGACCATTCACACGATGCGGCGTCTTGGCCTCGATCTCGATCATGATGGCGACGTTGACGTGGCGGATGTGCGGCGCCTGAGTCTGGCGCAGGCCCAGGCGATTTTCGAAAAGGAGTATTTCGCGCGGCCGGGGATCGGCAAACTGCCCGAAACGCTGCAGGCCAGCGTGTTCGACATGTATGTGAATGCCGGAAACTGGGCGGTGAAGCTATTGCAGCAGGTGCTGGCGCTGTTTGGCGAGGCGGTGGCCGTCGATGGCGATATCGGGCCGCAAACCGTGGCGGCAGCGGGACGGGTGGCGGCGCGGGCCCCGGGGCATCTGGCCGATGCCTATGGCATCGCCAGACGGAACTATTACTACGCCCTGGCCGACAGGCGCGCCGCCAGCCGCAAATACGCGCGGCGCCAGGACGGCGGCAAGGGCGGCTGGATCATTCGCGCCGAACAATTCATCGCGCCAAGGTTTCACCTGAGCGCCGGACAGCACGCAAAAAGGGTAGCAAAATGGGGTTGATTTCGATTCTGCTGGGGTTGGTGCGTGGCGGCCAGATCGCCGGCGGCACGATTCGCGAGACGGCCGAGGTTCTGATCGGCAACAAGGCCGAGCAAGCCCGGCTGGAGAACGCGGAGTTCACCGAGGTGCTCAAGCAATTTGGTGCCGAATTTGGCGGCAGCAAGACCGGCTGGTTTGACCGTTTCGTTGACGCGATGAATCGTTTGCCGCGACCGGTCCTGGCATTTGGCACGCTGGCGCTGTTTGGCTTCGCCATGGCCGCACCGCGCGATTTCGCGCTGCGCATGGAAGGGTTGGCTCTGGTACCCGAGCCGCTGTGGTGGCTGATGGGAGCGATCATCAGTTTCTATTTCGGCGCCCGCGAATTGCAGTACAAACGCGACGGCATTTCGATTGAACGGATGCGGCGGACAGTCGGGGAATTGACGCCCGGACCCGAGGCGACGACCGAACCGGCGCCCTCGGCAGCGCAAGATGAGCTTGCGCCCGGGTCGGCCAGCGATCCGGATTACAACGCCGCCGTCACGGAATGGCGCCAATTGCAGTCGCGATAGCGATCACCGTTTGATCCTTGGGTGCCGATCACCCTATGATGGTCGGCAACGCGGGGAAACCATGGTCGCCGAACTCGGGCATTTTGCACTGATCCTGGCAGCGGCGGTGGCGTTGTTGCAGATGACGGTGCCACTGTGGGCGGCGCAACGCGGCTGGCCGGCGGGGATGGCATTGGCCGGCACGGCAGCACTGGTGCAATTCGCTTTGCTGGTGATTGCCTTTGCGGCGCTGACCCAGGCATTCGTGACCTCGGATTTCTCGGTCCGGCTGGTGGCGGCGCATTCGCATTCGCTGAAACCGATGCTGTATAAAGTGACCGGGGTCTGGGGCAACCACGAGGGTTCGATGTTGCTGTGGGTGCTGATCCTGACCCTGTTTGGTGCCATGGTGGCGGCGTTCGGCGGCAATCTGCCTTTGCCGTTGAAAGCGCGGGTTCTGGCGGTGCAGGCGGCGATTGGGGTGGCGTTTCTGGCCTTCATCCTGTTGACTTCGAACCCGTTCGCGCGCCTGGCCAACCCGCCGTTTGACGGCAATGACCTGAACCCGCTGTTGCAGGATCCGGGTTTGGCATTCCATCCGCCGTTTCTGTATCTGGGCTATGTCGGGCTGAGCATGGCGTTTTCGTTTGCCGTTGCGGCGCTGATCGAAGGCCGGGTCGATGCGGCCTGGGCGCGATGGGTCCGGCCCTGGACGCTGGCCGCCTGGATGTTCCTGACGATTGGCATCGCCATCGGCTCGTGGTGGGCCTATTACGAGCTGGGCTGGGGCGGCTGGTGGTTTTGGGATCCGGTGGAGAATGCCAGCTTCATGCCGTGGCTGATCGCCACCGCGCTGCTGCATTCAGCGATCGTCGTCGAGAAGCGCGACACTTTAAAACGCTGGACAATCTTGCTGGCAATCCTCGCCTTTTCATTTTCACTTATCGGCACGTTCATCGTGCGGTCCGGGGTGATCACCTCGGTTCATGCCTTTGCCAACGATCCCGAGCGCGGGGTGTACATCCTGCTGATCCTGGCGTGGTTCGTCGGCGGCAGCCTGACGCTGTTCGCCATTCGCGCCCCAGCCCTTAAATCGGGGGCGATGTTCGCCTTGGTCAGTCGTGAAAGCGCCATGGTCATCAACAATCTGTTGTTGGCGGTGGCGGCGGCGGTGGTGTTCATCGGCACCGTCTGGCCGTTGGTGGCAGAGTTCGCGACCGGCGAAAAAGTCTCGGTCGGACCGCCATTTTTTGAAATCGCCTTCACGCCGTTCATGCTGCTGTTGGCGCTGTTTCTGCCATTTGGCGCACTGTTGCCGTGGAAACGCGGGGAAACCGGCGCAACCTTGCGGTCGCTTGGCGGCTTATGGGTGCTGGCGTTCGCCCTGGCAGCGCTGGTGTGGTCGCGGCAATCCGGTGGCAGGATGTTGGCGCCGGTCGGACTGGCCCTGGCCGTCTGGGTGATCGGTGGCGCGTTGCTGGATTTCTCGAAACGGGTCCGGGCCGGACAGGTATCGCCAGGCGAGAGTCTGCGCCGGCTGGCAAATTTGCCGCGCGCCGACTGGGGAAAACTGTGCGCCCATTCCGGCCTGGGAGTGACGATCTTTGGCATCGCCGCCATAACGGCCTGGGAAGTCGAGGATATCCGAACCTTGCGATTCGGTGAAAGTTTTGCGCTCGGACGCTACGAAATCCGTTTTGACGGCGTCACCTCGCTGCCGGGGCCAAACTATGACGCCGAGATTGGCAGCTTTACCTTGTTGCAGCAAGACGTTGAAATTGCAACGATGTCTCCGGAAAAGCGTTCGTATCCGGTTCAGCAGATGGACACGACCGAAGCGGCGATCGACACCCGATTGACCCGTGATGTCTATGTGACCCTCGGCGACCGGCAAGGCGACGGCAGCTGGGCAGTGCGGACCTATCTCAAACCCTTCGCGATCTGGATCTGGGGCGGCGCGATGATCATGGCGCTCGGCGGGATACTCAGTTTGAGTGACCGGCGTTTTCGGATTGGCGCGGCGGCAAGACCTTTGCGCAACGCGGTGGCCGCGGAATGATCCGGGCGCTGCTGCTGGTGCTGTTGATGGCCGTACCGGCATCGGCGGTGGCTCCCGGCGAAATGCTGGATGATCCGGTCCTGGAGGCGCGGGCGCGGGAGATTTCGCAAGGACTGCGCTGTCCGGTATGCCGAAACGAGTCGATCGACGAATCCGGTGCGGCGGTTGCCGCCGACTTGCGCTTGCTGGTGCGTGAACGGTTGCTGGCGGGCGACCCGGATGCCGCGGTGGTTGCCCATATCGTGGCGCGCTACGGGCCGTTCGTGCTGCTGCGACCACAGGCCACAGGTGGCAATCTGGTGCTTTGGCTGGCCGGACCGGGGTTGTTGCTGGCTGGCGGTATTGCCGCCTGGTCGGCGCTGCGGCGCGGGGCGCGCGCGGTCGACGTCGTTGCCCTTGACGCCGAAGAAGCGGGCAAGCTGGCACGATTTCTGCAAGACCCGCAATGAGTTTGGCCCCCGGTCCTCGATCAACCTGATGCCGCAGTGGCCACGATTGCCCGCAACCGCGCTGCCTGGCAGCGACTGCCGCGAAGGGGCGACGCATTCCGGCAAAGGCGCCGACCGGAATTTCCGGCCCGAGGCTTGACGATTGCCGAATGCTGCGCCTTGATGCGGTATGAGTTTTCTGAATGAAATCAACAGCGCACCGATCGCTTATGATCTTTCCAGGGCGGCAGCGGCGCGGAGCCTGTTTGCCGGTTTGGACAAGGCATCGCTGGAGTTGATCGCCGGTTCGGCGGGGTCATCGCCCTATATGGCATTCCTGCTGGAGCGCGAACGCGATTGGTTCCGCCGCAATTGCGAACGCGAGTCCGGCGCGATCCTGGGTTCCATTCTTGCCGGCTGCCCGGACGGACTTGGCGGTGACCCCGGCGCCGGCTTGCGGCAGGCAAAACGGCGGGTGGCATTGCTGGCCGGGCTGGCCGATCTGGGCGGTGCCTGGGCTGTCGACCGGGTCACATCGGCGCTGACCAGCTTTGCTGATGCGGCGGTGCAATCCAGCCTGAACTTCTTGTTTGCCGCCGAACTGGCGCGCGGTCGCATGCGCGGACTGCGCGCGGTGGATCAGCAGGATCTGGGCGGCTATTTCGTTCTCGCCATGGGCAAGATGGGTGCTTTCGAGCTGAACTATTCCTCGGATATCGACCTGATCTGTTTGTTCGATGAAAGCCGTTATCCCACGGAAGATCTGGCCGAAATTCGCGCCGGGTTTGTCCGGATCACCAAGGGCATGGTCAAGCTGCTGTCGGAAGTGACGGCAGAGGGCTATGTTTTCCGCACCGACTTGCGCCTGCGGCCA
>JAYTCN010000015.1:0-14224 GCA_043736475.1 Paracoccaceae bacterium | reverse complement strand
ATTGTGCCCTCGTAATGGTCAAAAGCGGGCTCTCGTTTCGATCGTTGTTCCAGATCGACCGATACTTTTCGGCCGAACGACCGGGCCTTATCGATAGTATGATGCCCTGCAGTATCGGCTGCCACTTCCAGGCGGGCAGATCGACGACCCGCTTGTCGCTGAGGAATTGATTGAGGTAGCGGCGCATTGACCAGTAGTCGGTCGCGTCGGGAGTACCCAGATTGGCGATCAATACGCCGATCCGTTTGCGGACAACGGGCGGATGATCAGCGGGAAGCGGGCCGGTGTTCATAGAATGATTCCAGATTGGCAATTCGCGCTGGTCTAGCCGTTCTTGTTCGGCGCGACAATCAGTGGGCCGCTTTGTCCCCTGCCGATAGTTCGGCGGTGTTCAGCACCTCGGCAAGGCGGGAAACGGCCGATCCAGGCGGCAAAGGCTTTTGCTGGTTTGCCGATGGCGACCAGCCAGTGAGAAAAACCACTTCAAACGTCGCCGGTATGCGTCCGTCCGGCAGACCGAAGCGTGACCGATAGATTTCCGAGGTTCGCAGAAAAGTGTCCCGGCGCAAAAAAGTGCGCCTGCGGGCAGCGATGATGTTGGCTTCGCCCATGGCACGAAGATCGCGCATCAGCGCCAAAACGTCGGGATAGGTTACGGTCAGACGAACGGAATCGGCAACAGGCAGCGCCAGACCCGCCCGCTGTATCAACCCGCCAAGATCCCTGATTTCGCCCATTGGCGCCACTCGCGGCGACAGACCGCCAACAGTTTCGATTTCAGCTTCGGCGAAAGAAGCGCGAAGTTCGTGCAAAGTCGACCCAGCAAACAGCGCCGCGACCAGCAGCCCGTCCGGGCGCAAAGCACGACGCGCCTGCACCAGCTGCCCCACCGGGTCGTTCGCCCAATGCAGCGACAGGGCATGAATGACCAGGTCAGCAGATTGCGCCCGCAGGTCCAGAGTATCAAACGCATCAACATGGTGCGCCGCCATGTATTCCGGCCAAATTTCCGGTCTGCTGCTCACAACAAACCGATCGCGAAAGACTTTGTTTACCTCTTGCAGTCTTTCCTGCACCTGAACTGCTATCTCGCGGTGCAAAAAATCGGCAGGCGGCAGCGCAAGCACCCGCAGCCGTCGCTGCGCGGCAAGACTGGAATCGAACAGGATCGGCGGCGTCTGCATCTGTGACTCAAATAGTTATCAACAATGCCAAGGGGAAGCGCCATGATCAGGGCGGCCATCGGCGGGCTTATCGGCGCGATCTATCCGCCGGCCTGCCTGTCTTGCAAGGAAGAGACGGTAACGCCGTCGGGCCTGTGCGCAAAATGCTGGGCGGAAACAATTTTTATAGCTGGACTTTGTTGCAATTCCTGTGGTGTCCCGTTGCCAGGTGAAGCGGCGGACGATGCACTCTGCGATGCCTGCCTGCAGTCGCCGCCGGCGTTTCGGCATGGCCGGGCGGCGCTGTTGTATCAGGGTGGTGGCAGGCGGTTGGCGTTGGCACTTAAACATGGCGATCGTCTGGACATCGTGCGCCCTTTGGCCGCCTGGATGGCGCGTGCCGGGCGTGACGTATTGGCACAATGTGATCTGATTGCGCCGGTGCCGTTGCATTGGCGACGATTGTTGCTTCGCCGCTATAACCAGTCGGCCGAATTGGCGCGCAATTTGGCCAAATTGACCGGCAAACCTGTCATCCCCGACCTGCTCGTGCGCCAACGGATGACCCCGAGTCAGGATGGTCTGAACAGAAACGAACGCTTCGCCAATCAAGCAGCGGCATTCAAGGTGCATCCGCGCCATTTGGCCAAGGCCCGGGGCAAATACGTGTTGTTGATTGACGACGTGATGACGACGGGCGCGACTTTGTCCGCATGTGCCGAAACCTGCCTCGCTGCGGGCGTGCAACAGGTTGACGCACTTGTTCTTGCCCGAGTTGCGCGGGACGCGTGAACGACTATATCCAGACCAGCATCAACGCAGGAAACCATGAAACAAGTAGAAATGTTCTCCCGACCGGGCTGTGGTCACGCAGAGCGGGCCAAACGGCTGCTTGGCAGCAAGGGCGCGCAATTCGTCGAATTCAATGTCTGGTCGGATCCGGCATTGATGACCGAGATGACCAGACGCGCAAATGGTGGGCGCACGACGCCACAGATATTCATCGGCGGCGCCCATGTGGGCGGAAGCGACGAGTTGCATGCGCTTGACCGGGCTGGTCGGCTGGACAAGTTGCTGGCGGCCTGATCGATGCGTGTTGGCCTTGTCCAATTGAATGGCAGCGACAATCCGGCGACAAATCTTGCCCAGACCGAAGGATTTGTGCGCGAGGCGGTTGCTGGCGGCGCGAATTTTGTCCTGACGCCGGAAATGACCAACATCCTGTGTTTTGACCGGAACTGGGCCAACCAGGTTGTGCATGCCGAAGCGGAAGATCCGACGCTTGCGCGGATGCAAGACATTGCCAGGAACCATCACATCTGGTTGCTGGTCGGATCACTGGCCGTCAAAAGCGGGGCGGCAGATGGTCGTTTTGCCAACCGGTCGTTCCTGGTCACGCCGAATGGCGAAATTTCAGCGCGTTACGACAAGATCCACATGTTCGACGTCGACTTGGGCAACGGCGAATCGCGTCGCGAATCCGGCGGCTATCAACCGGGCGGACATGCCGTGGTAGCCGATACACCGTTTGGCCGGATCGGGCTGAGTGTCTGTTACGATGTGCGGTTTCCGCAGCTTTATCGCGTGCTCGCACAAAATGGCGCACAAATATTGACAGTTCCCGCCGCATTCACCGCAACGACCGGGGCCGCGCATTGGCATGTCCTGTTGCGGGCGCGGGCGATTGAAACGGGCTGTTTCGTGCTTGCTCCTGCCCAATGCGGTACAAATGCGGCGACGCACGGAAGGCCGCGCCAGACCTATGGCCATTCGCTTGTCGTCTCGCCCTGGGGCGAGATTTTGGCTGACGGCGGCGATGCCCCCGGCGTGACGTTCGCAGAAATAGACCTTGACGCGGTGCAGGCTGCGCGCGGAAAGATTCCCGCACTGGCCCACGACCGGGCCATCGGGGGGCCAATCGTCCATGGCGGAAACAAAACCTGATCCGCTGATCATCACACTGTTCAGCGAAATCGCAATGAACGAGCAGATGGCGCGTGTGCTGTTGTCGCGGGCATTGCCAAAGGGAATGGAGCTGTCGCACTTCACCCTTCTCAACCATTTCGCGCGGCTGGGCGGACAGAAATCGCCTGCGCAACTGGCGCGGATTTTCCATGTCACCAAAGGCGCGATGACCAATACCCTGGGCAAACTGCAAGCGGCAGGTTATCTGGCGATACGGCCCGATCTGACTGATGGACGGCGCAAGATCGTGACGATAAGCGACAGCGGACGCGCGGCATTGGCGGATGCCACCCAAGCGGTGGCGCCGGTTTTCCGCAAGACTCTGGATGCAATCGGGGCGGAAAAGGTGCGTGGTGCGCTGCCATTCCTGCGGGAATTGCGCACAGTCCTTGGGGAATAGCTGCGACCACTAGCCGGTTTGGCGGACCAGATAGCGGCTTTTGTCCGCCTTGTCCAAATGCTCGACCGCGGTGCGCAGCATCTGCCGCGGCATCGCGGCGGCGTTTATGTCAAGAAAAGCCAGCAATCTTTGCAAGCCCTTGTCACCGGCAAAGCGCGGGACGCCGCCCGCAACCTTGTGGATCAGGTCTTCGGGATCATCGAGCAATATCTCGGCAATTGCATAAGTGTCGTCGTGCCGGTTCTTGCGCAGGAACTGCATGGTAGCCGGCATCGCCGTCCGCCGTTGCCCCAGATTGGTTGAGCGTGCGAACTGATAGAGCAGGTCGCGGGGCCGATCCAGCAACCAGCCCCCGATAACTTGGCGGGCGGCAAGGTCCACCAAGTCGCAGTTGTTGATTCTGGCGTGGCGGCGGACATAGAGGTTGAACAGCACTTCGCGCCCCGAATCGGCCACCCTGCGCAGGCCAAACTGCTTGGCCATGATGCTGCACGCCCCGGCCCGCAATTCGTGAATCGGACTTTCCAGAAGCGCCTCGATTTCAGCGGGCGGCATTTCAACGAATTCTTTGGCCAGCGCAAAAATATCGCCCATCCGTACGCCGATGAAGATGTCACCTTCGCCATAGTCGCCGGCGCCCGATTTGAAACAGCGCTTTATCTTGCGCCTTTCCTCGTCGGACTGCAGGGCGCAGAGGCGAGCGTAACTTTGTTCCATCCCGTCTGTCATGTGGGTCGCCAGCATAACGAGTCGTTTAATGGCAATGTCATTTATAGGGCAATGACTCAGTCCCGGTTCTTGCTGCCGAGTTTGGCGTTGACCTCGTCCAGATCAATTTCGCGTCTTGGCGGTCCGGAATTCGGATCGCGGTCATATTTGAACAGGTTAAAATCGCGACGATAGATGTCATGCATCAGAAAGATCGCCAGATCGTCAAAGTACTCTTCCAGCGGAAACGCCCGTTTTGGTCCGTGCCCCTCGCTTTCGTTGAAACGGGGCAGCGCCGAAAGGTCGATCATATGCCGCGTGCCGACCTTGTCGATCACCAGCCGCATGCCTTCGTTGAAGGCTTCGGTCGCAAAAATCTGGTCGTACCTGCCGCCATTGACGACCAGCGTTGCGGCGTGACCAGACATCGACGACCAATGAATGTCAGGGTCCATCGGTTTGCGAAAACGGATTGTATCGCGGACAAATAACAGGAAACGGCGAAAAGATTTGATCTGGTCGAAGTCGCCGTCGGTAGTGACGCCATACTTGTCAGTGAGCGGTGGAATGAAGTTGCCGCGATAGCGGGTGCCACTGCGCTGAACACCCAAGACTTTGTCAAAGTAGGTTGACATGATGCGTGTGTAAGGATTGCGCACACAGGTAAATGTGAAAATCTCGCGATTGCCGACCTTGGATTCTATGACGGGTTTGCTGGCATCGATGCCCCACTTGTGAATTCCTGAAACGGCGTCGTGGATATCGCCATCAAAAAAATGACCGTGGTCGCCATAATACATGATCTGACCGATGGTCGAGCAGGCGCATTTCGGAATGACTCGATAGGCCATCGTGCCGCTTTCGGTCATCCAGATCCCCGGAAATCCCATTTTTTGGTCCTTTCAGGGACGGCACCGTTTCAAATACCAAAGCATCCAAAGAGTCCGCGAAGTCAAGGAAGACACCGGCCCTGCTTGTTTTGTCTGGAACCTTGGTCAAGGCCACAATATCGTCCGACCACTTTAACTGAAGGTGAATCCACAAGTGGCGCGACTGGCGTATCTCATGCTGTGTCATCAAAACCCCGGCGCGATCATCCGCCAGGCCAAGCTTTTGACCTCGCAGGGCGATGCGCTGGCAATTCATGTCGATGCCGGGGCCAGGCCAGGTGTTTTTGAAGCGGTCAGAAAAGAATTGGACGGCAAACCGAACATTGTGCTGGCAAGGCGCGTCAGATGCGGCTGGGGCGAGTGGTCGCTGGTTCAAGCGACACTGAACGTCGTTGACGCGGCAGTGAGCGCCTTTCCATTCACCACCCATTTTTTTCTGGTCAGCGGCGATTGCATGCCCATAAAGTCCGCCGCCCAGATCCACCGGGTACTCGACGCGAATGACTATGATTATATAGAAAATGAGGATTTCTATGAATCGTCCTGGATCAAGACCGGACTTCGCGGCGAAAGGCTGGAATATCGGCACTGGTTTAATGAGCGCAATTCCAAATGGTTGTTTTACGCATCCCTGAAGGCACAACAGAAGCTCGGTCTTCGACGCAGGACCCCGGCCGGTCTGCATATGCGGGTTGGATCGCAATGGTGGTGCCTGCGGCGCGGTACCGTCGAAAAACTGCTGGCCTTCATCACCAGGAATCGCAGGGTCGTGCGGTTCTTTCGCACGACATGGATAGCGGACGAGACATTTTTTCAGACACTCGTCGGCCACCTTGTTCCGCAAGCCGAAATCCTTTCCCGGCCGATGACGTTTCTGCTGTTCAGCGATTATGGTATGCCGGTCACGTTTCATGCCGATCACTTTGATTTCCTGAAAGGTCAGGACTTTCTGTTAGCGCGCAAGATTTCGCCGCATGCGGAAAAACTTTTTGACCGTTTGGCGGTATTGTTTGCCGAGCCGGACAACAATTCTGTCAGCAGCAATACCGGCGCAGAGGTCTATAAATTCCTGACCCGGCAGGGCCGCAACGGCAAGCGGTTTGGACCGCGTTTCTGGGAGACCGGACAAACACTGGGCGACGGACGACTTTTGACTGTCATTGTCTGCAAGAAATGGCACGTCGCGTTGCGATTGGCAGAACATGTTCACAAAGCAGGCGGCGCGCGCGGTTTCGGGTTTGTTTTTGACAGCGAGCAGCCCGATCTGCCGCCATTGGGGAATTATGAAAACGCCCGCGCGAAAAGGCTGCAGCACCGCCGCGCGTTCCTGAATATCCTGGCCAACCAGCAACGCACCGATGCCGTGTCGATATGTATTGATCCGTCAAATCTCGAAAGCCTGCTCGATCTGGCAAAAGACGGTTGCACGATGCACGTCCTGGAAATTGGCTGTCGTTTCGACGACAGCTACCTGATTGGTCACGCCGATCGAATCGGCCTCGGCGGCCCGACCCTTGACCGGGCCGCGCAAACAGAACTGGCAGCGAATTTGCGCCGCACTTTTGCCGAGGAAATCAAGGCTTTGCGGAAACTCGGCCTGCCGGCAATGTTTCGCATGAAAGCGGGCGACTCGCCGGAAGAGATTGCCGACATTCTTGCCGGTTTTGCCGGTATCCATCCAAAACGGGCTTTGCCGATTGCCCAGGATCCCGCACTGTTCGACTAGGAGAATTCGATGCCCTACACTTACGATGCCCAGAACATTTTTGCCCGTATCCTGCGGGGCGAAATCCCCAGCGCGACAGCACTGGAAACGCCGTATGCATTGGCATTCAACGATATCGGGCCGAAAGCGCCGGTCCATGTTCTGGTGATCCCGAAAGGCCCTTACGTGAACCATGACCATTTCGCGGCGCTGGCGAGTGACGCCGAAATCGCCGGATTTGCCCGTGCCGTGGCCGAGGTGACAAGGGCATGCGGGCTGAATCCGGATGAAGGACCGGGCTATCGGCTGATTGCCAACGCGGGCGGGCACGGCATGCAGGACGTGCCGCATTATCATGTGCATGTGCTGGCAGGACGCATTTTGGGGCCGATGTTGGCCGAATAGGCGTTGCCCGCGAACACCCAGCCGCTATCATCGTTCCAATGATTCAGAACGGAACCAATCCATGACAATTCAAGCGCCCGAGACTGTGGAAGTGACCAGAAAAAAGATCGCATGCGACGGCGGCGTTTCCGGTCATCCGCGGGTCTGGCTGCAAATCCCGCCCGACAAGGGTTGGGTCGAATGCCCGTATTGCGACAAGAAATTCGTGCTGAAACCGGGCTCCGGGCACGGCCACTGACATGGCCTTCGGCAAGGGCCATCATCTGCATCTGATCGACGGCTCGGCCTTTATTTTTCGCGCCTATCACGCTTTGCCGCCCTTGACCCGCAAGTCAGACGGCGCGCCGGTGGGGGCGGTCAGCGGCTTTTGCAACATGATCTACAAGATGGTCGAGGACGCGAGAGGCCCCGATGCGCCGACCCATGTCGCGGTGATCTTTGATTATTCCGGGCGTTCGTTCCGCAACGACCTCTACCCGCTCTACAAAGCCCAGCGCCCGCCTGCGCCGGAGGATTTGATACCGCAGTTTGGCATGATCCGCGACGCCACCCGGGCCTTCAACCTGCCCTGCATCGAAATTGAGGGGTTCGAGGCCGACGACATCATCGCCACCTATTCCTGCATGGCCCGCGATGCGGGCGGGCGGGTGACCATCGTTTCTTCCGACAAGGACCTGATGCAGCTGGTCGGCAACGGGGTCGGCATGTTCGACCCGATGAAGAACCGGCCGATCGGCCCCGATGAAGTGTTCGAAAAATTCGGCGTCGGCCCCGACCGGGTGATCGACGTGCAGTCGCTGGCCGGGGATTCGGTCGATAACGTTCCGGGCGCGCCGGGGATCGGGCTGAAAACGGCGGCGCTGCTGATTCAGGAATACGGCGATCTGGATACATTGCTGGCCCGCGCCGGCGAGATCACCCAGCCGAAACGGCGCGAGGCACTGGTCGAGCAGGCGGATCAAATCCGCCTTTCGCGCCAGCTGGTAACACTGAAATGCGACACCCCGGTAACGAATGCACTGGACGAATTCGAGGTCAAAGACCCGGTGCCGGAGCGGGTGCTGGGGTTTCTGGCCGAGATGGAATTCGGCACTTTGGCAACGCGGCTGGCGGCGAAACTGAAGGTCGCCGCGCCAGTTATGCAGAGCGAGGGTGCTTTGGCGCCCATCGTGCAAGACGTGCCGTTTGATGTGACCAGGTATGAATGCGTCCGCGACGCCGGGGCTTTGGCGAAATGGGTCGCGGCGATCCGTAAACGCGGCTATGTCGCCGTCGATACCGAAACGACCTCGCTGGACGAGATGGTGGCCCAGATCGTCGGCATCTCGCTGTGTGTCGTGCCGGGACAGGCGTGTTACATCCCGGTCGGTCATATCAGCGGTTCCGGCGATCTTTTGGGCAAGGCCGAACGCGCCGAAGGGCAGATGACGCTGGCGGAAGCTCTGGCCATTCTCCAGCCAGTTCTGGAAGACCCGGCGGTGCTGAAAATCGGCCAGAACATGAAATACGATTACAAGGTTTTCGCCCAGGCGGGCGTCATGGTCGCGCCGATCGACGACACCATGCTGCTGTCCTATGCCCTGCACGCGGGCAAGCACCTGCACGGGATGGATGCCTTGTCGGAGGAATATCTCGGCCACAAGCCGATCCCGATCAAGCCGCTCTTGGGTTCCGGCAAGAGCCAGATCACCTTTGACCGGGTCAAGATCGACGACGCGGTTCCCTATGCCGCCGAAGATGCCGATGTCACGCTTCGGCTGTGGCAGGCGTTCAAGCCAAAGCTGGTGCAGGAACAGGTCACCACGGTCTATGAAACCATGGAGCGCCCGCTGGTGCCGGTTCTGGCCCAGATGGAGCGCCACGGCATCAAGGTTGACCGCGATCACCTCAGCCGGATGTCGAATACTTTTGCCCAGAAAATGGCCGGGCTTGAGGACGAAATCCAGAAACTGGCCGGAACCAGGTTCAACGTCGGCTCGCCCAAGCAGCTTGGCGAAATCCTTTTCGAGCAGATGAAACTGCCGGGCGGGGAACTCGGCAAGAACGGCGCCTATGGCACCGGGGCCGATGTGCTGGAAGTGCTGGCCGCCGAAGGGCATTTGCTGCCCGGCGCGGTGCTGGACTGGCGGCAGATGGCGAAGTTGAAATCGACCTACACCGACGCCTTGCCGGAATATATCAACCCCGATACCGGCCGGGTGCACACGTCGTATTCCATTGCCGGTGCCGTCACCGGGCGGCTGGCCTCGACCGACCCGAACCTGCAAAATATCCCGGTGCGCACCGAAGATGGCCGCCGCATCCGCGAGGCGTTTATTGCCGACAAGGGCAACGTCCTGGTCAGCCTCGATTACAGCCAGATCGAGCTGCGCATATTGGCCCACATCGCTGATATTCCGGCGCTGAAACAGGCGTTTTACGACGGCCTCGACATCCACGCGATGACCGCATCCGAGATGTTCAACGTGCCGATAGAAGGCATGCTGCCCAGCGTCCGCCGCCAGGCGAAGGCGATCAATTTCGGGGTGATCTACGGCATTTCGGCCTTTGGCCTGTCGAACAATTTGCGCATCCCGCGGGCCGAAGCGCAGGCGTTCATCGACCGCTATTTCGAGAAATTCCCCGGCATCCGCGAATATATGGATACGACCATTGCCGGAGCGCGCGAGGTCGGATTTGTTACTACCCTGTTCGGCCGGAAAATCCACACGCCCGAAATCAACGCCAAGGGCCCGCAGGCCGGTTTCGCCCGCCGCGCCGCGATCAACGCCCCGATCCAGGGCACCGCCGCCGACATCATCCGTCGCGCCATGATCCGGGTTCCTTCGGCATTGGCGGCGAAACGCCTGCCCGCGCGCATGCTTTTGCAGGTGCACGACGAGTTGCTGTTCGAGGTGCCGGAGGGTGCGGCGGACGAAACGATTGCGGTGGTCAAGCACGTCATGGAACAAGCCAGCCTGCCGGCAGTGAAACTGGATGTGCCGCTGGTGGTGGATGCAGGCCGGGGCGCGAACTGGGCGGCGGCGCATTGATGCCGCACATCCTCGCCATCGACCAGGGCACCTCCTCCAGCCGTGCCTTGGTGTTTTCATCCGACCTGCGTCCGCTGGCGACCGGCCAGCAGGAGATTCCGCAGATTTTTCCGCAATCGGGCTGGGTTGAGCACGACCCCGAAGCGATTTGGACAAGCACTCTGGCCGTCTGCCAAACCGCAATGGAAAAAGCGAAAATCAGCGCCACCGACATCGCCGCAATTGGCATCACCAATCAGCGTGAAACGCTGGTTGTGTGGGACCAAACCACCGGCAAGGCGATTCACAACGCCATCGTCTGGCAAGATCGCCGGACGGCAGAGTTGTGCAGCCGACTCAAAGCTGAAGCTCACGAGCCGATGGTAACGGCGAAAACCGGCTTGCTGCTGGACCCGTATTTTTCCGGAACCAAACTGGCCTGGCTATTGGACAATGTGCCGGGCGCACGGGCGAAAGCCGCCAATGGCGCGCTGTTGTTCGGTACCATCGATACCTACCTGATCTGGCGGCTGACCGGTGGAAAAGTCCACGCCACCGATGCCACCAATGCATCGCGCACGCTGTTATACAATATTCGTGAAGGGCGCTGGGACCCGGATTTGTTGAAGTTGTTCAACATTCCGGCCGCCCTATTGCCAGAAGTGCGCGATTCGGCTGCCGATTTTGGCATGACCCGACCCGAACTGTTTGGCCGGGCAATCCCCGTTCGGGGGGTGGCGGGTGATCAGCAGGCAGCCACCGTTGGCCAGGCCTGTTTTCGGCCAGGCATGATGAAATCGACCTATGGAACCGGGTGTTTCGCACTGCTCAACACCGGGTCGCAAGCCGTCACCTCGAAAAACCGCTTGCTGACCACGATCGCCTATCAACTGGATGGCAAACCGACCTATGCGCTCGAGGGCTCGATATTCATTGCCGGCGCCGTGGTGCAATGGCTGCGCGATGGCCTGAAAATCATCAAATCGGCGTCCGAGACCCAGGCTTTGGCCGAAAAAGCCGATCCCGGGCAGCATGTCTACCTGGTCCCGGCATTTACCGGTCTGGGGGCGCCTTACTGGGACGCCGAATGTCGCGGCGCCATCTATGGGCTGACTCGTAATACTGGTCCCGCCGAACTGGCGAAAGCGGCATTGGAAAGCGTTGCATTCCAAACCCGCGATCTGCTCGAGGCGATGAAAGGGGACTGGACGGGCGAAGGCAACACAGTACTGCGCGTCGACGGCGGCATGACGGCCAGTGATTGGACAATGCAGAACCTGGCCGATCAATTGGGAGCACCGGTGGACAGGCCCAAAGTGACCGAGACGACGGCGCTTGGGGCCGCGTGGCTCGCCGGTATGCAATCGGGAATCTGCCCCGGTCCCGAAGAATTTGCCCGGACATGGACGCTGGATCGTCGGTTTGAGTCCAGCCTTGATGCAAAGACCCGCAATCTGCGCTATGCCGGTTGGAAAGATGCCGTCAGAAGGACTTTGACATGAAAAAACTTGCCCTTTGCGCCGCCGTAATCACGCTTTCTGGCTGTGTGATTTTCCCGATGGGCGGGCCTGCCAGCGGCACCTGCATCGAATCGGAAATCGACAATTTCATCGGCATGCAGGAAATCGATCTGATCGCGACCAAGGCCGTGATGCCGGTGCGGGTAATTTTGCCCGGTACCGCGATAACCGAGGACTACAGCCAGGCCCGCGCCAATTTTGTGATCGGCGCGGACGGCAGGATCAGTGACGCTTACTGCGGCTGATTACAGCCGGTAGGCGGTGTGGCAGGCCCCGCAAGCCCCACCCATTGCAGCCATTGCGGCGCCAAGACCATTGGCGTCGATCGGACCTGCCAGAGCGGCAGTGGCAGCAGTTTGCAGCACCAGGGCAGCGGCCGTGAATGCGTCGAACTGGAGCCAGATTTCCGGCTTGGCCTTGGTTGGCGGCGTCAGGTCGTTGGTGGCAAAAACCACGGGGATTTGCTGCGCATTGGTCTGCAGTGTCGTCAACGCCGCCGTGGCCGCTGCGACATCAATGGTGCCGCTTTTCAGCATGTCGCCCAGTGCCTTCATCGCGCCGCCGTTGCCGCCCATCAGATCCTGCCGTTCTTTCACCACCCCCACCGAACCTTCGATTGCGAACGCGATGCTGGCGGTTGCCACAAGTGCGGCAAGGATTACTGCTTTTGCTGATTTCTTCATCCGAAAGGCCTCCCCAAGGATTGATCTTGAAAAACGAAACGTTTGACCGCGCAATTCTATTCCGCACAAATGCCGCGTGCTCAAGACATTCATGCTGTCCGGCGATCACGCCTTCGCGAGGCCGTTGTGCTGGCGGCGGAGAATCGCCAAGGATTTGGGCAGGTGTTGCGTCTCACTTGCGGCAATGGTCTTCCGCATTGCAGCAGCAGAGGGAGATTCACGTGCGATATTCGGCGCTGACTTTGATATTAACTGTGGCTGCGTGCTTCGCACCGGCACCTGTCGAAATACCGATCGGCATGCCGCCGCCGAACGAATGTGGCGCGGAATCGTTGCAAGACCTTGTCGGTCAAGGCGCGGGTGCCCTGGCGGCCATGAACTTCGATCCGGCAACAACCCGGTTCTTCACGACCGGCGATGCCGTGACCATGGATTTCAGCCCGGCGCGCCTGAATATCGAATCCGGCGTGGATGGCACCATTGTCAGGGTGTTCTGCGGTTAGTTTCCACCGAACAGATCCTGCAACAATTGATCAATGATGCTGCCTTCGTTTTGAACACTCGTTGGCTGCATGGGGTCAGGCAGGGGCAGCATCGGCACCAGGTCTGAAATTTCCGGCACCAGCATTGGCAGCGGACGGGCAGGCAACCCGTCCTCGACCCGCAGCATGGTCTCGTGCCAGATTTCCGCCGGCAGGCCACCGCCCGTCACCCCGGTTAATGGCGAATTGTCGTCGTAGCCCATCCAGACTCCGGTCACATAATCGGCGGTGAATCCGATAAACCAGGCATCGCGCCCGGCCGAGGTTGTGCCGGTTTTGCCAGCCACGTCCCGGTCGGGCAGCGCCGCCCGGCCGCCGGTGCCCTGCAACACAACCTGATTGAGCATGTAGACCAGATAGCCGGCGGCATCGGGACCCAGAACCTGATGCCCGTCGCTGCGGTCGGCGCCCATGACAATTTCGTTATCTTCGGCCAATCGCAGTTCGAGCAGGCCATAGGGTTTCGCCAAACGGCCGCCATTGAGGAATCCGGCATAGGCTCCGGTCATTTCGATCAGCGTCGCCTCGGACGCGCCCAAGGCAATCGCCGGGCCCACAGCCAAAGGCGACGTGACGCCGAAATCCATCGCAATGGCCCGCACGCGGTCGCTGCCGACTTCCTCGGAAAGGCGAACGGCGATCGTGTTGATCGACCGGGCCAGCGCCTCGGTCATGGTCATCACACCCTGATACTCGCGGTCGTAATTGTCGGGGCTCCAGGGCCCGGAACCGGGAATGTTGATGGTGATCGGCGCATCTTCGACCAAAATGTCCGGGGTGAATCCGGCCTCAAGCGCCGCCGCATAGACAAAGGGTTTGAACGACGACCCGGTCTGCCGCAGCGCCTGTGTCGCGCGATTGAACGAACCAACACCGTTGATATCGCGGCCGCCAACCATGGCGCGCACCGCCCCGTCCGGCGACATGACGACGATCGCCGCCTCGGCATTTGAGCCAGCTTTGACTTTGGTCTCGAATATATAGGCGAGCGCCGCCTCGGCCGCCTTTTGGATTCGCGGATCAAACGTGGTGTCGATCAGCACATCCTCGGTTGTCTGCCTAGTCAGAAAGGCCGGACCGGACGACATGATCCAGTCAGCGAAGTACCCGCCGGCGCGGGTTTGCGCCGCTTTGGAAAGCGTTGCCGGCGCGGCAATTGCGGCATCAGCCTCGCCTGGCGTTATAAGGCCCTGATCTTGCATCAGCCGCACCACAATGCTGGCGCGCGTGCG
>JAYTCN010000014.1:0-2510 GCA_043736475.1 Paracoccaceae bacterium | reverse complement strand
GGTGGATATCGGCGGCACCCTGCGCCAGTTCGCCCAGTGCTTCGCCTGACAGCGAAGCGAACCACGGAATGTCGGCAAGATCGTCTTTCGTCAGCATGCGGATATCCCCTGCGGATGACAATGGCCAACCGGTTCAATGCCAGACCGCAGGGATTCCGGCAACGCTGAAAAACGCCAGCCCGCCGGTTGCCGGAAACCCCGGCGCTACACCTCGGCCACCACCTCGCCGGCCACCGGATCGGTGACGCCCAGCCCGCCGCCGAGGTCCTCGAGCAGGCCGCGCATGGCGTCAAGCTGGCCGATCATTGCCGGCCGGGCGGCAACAAGCGCGTCCATGCTGTCCCATTCGCCGATCACGCAATAGGTGCGATCGCCGGTCTTGACGAGGCTGAACTTGCGCATCCCGGCGGGGACTGACGGGATGGGCTGTCGGTTCAAGGCCACAAATTCGGCTTCGCGCCCCGGTTTCACCCGCATGCGGACGGAATTGAATGCAGTCATAATTGCCTCCCTTGGCCCAATGATGAACCGGAAATACGTCAATTCTCCAGTCAAACCACACGATTTCCGGCAGCTTGCGTACCTGCACCCGAGCCATGAACGTTTTGCAGACCAAGCGACAAAGCTGAATGGCAAACCGACTCAACGCGGGCGCGAAAGCACATTTCCAGCCTAGCATCAATTGGCAAGGCCGCAAACGTGAACCCGGCCAAACCGACAGGATTTACTTGAAACAGGCGGGTTGCCGACGCATTATTGCCAAGGGGAAGCAACCGGAATGCCGAGGGTCACGTTCACATCCAACTTGCAAAAACACCTGTCGCGGCCGACGCTGGCGGCGGATGGGGCGACGGTTGCCGAGGTGCTGGGCGCGCTGTTTGCCCCCGACCCCCTGTTGCGCTCTTACGTGCTCGACGATCAGGGCCATGTGCGCAAGCATGTGCGGGTCTTTCTCAACAATCAGGCGATCTCCGACCGCGACCTTCTGAGTGATCCGGTGCGGCCGGATGACGACATCTATATATTCCAGGCGCTTTCGGGGGGGTGAAAATGACATCGACGCTATTGGTTGGCAGCCGCAAGGGCCTGTTCACATTCCGGCGCAACGGCAAGGGCTGGCACGCCGGGCCACCGGATTTTCTGGCCGAACCGGTATCGGCATTGCTGAAAGACCCGCGCGACGGCGCGATCTATGTCGGGCTGAAGCTCGGCCATTTCGGCTGCAAGTTCCGCCGCTCCGACGATGACGGCGCGAGCTGGACCGAGTTTCCCGCCCCGGCCTATCCGGTGGTGGAGGGCGACGACAAGGCGGCCTCGCTCGACATGATCTGGACGCTGGTCCCCGGCGGGGCCGACCAGCCCGGACTGATCTGGGCCGGAACCCTGCCCGGCGGGCTGTTTCGCAGCGACAATCGCGGCGAAAGCTGGGACTTGGTCACCGGCCTGTGGGAGCGTCCCGAACGCGAGAAATGGTTCGGCGGCGGCTATGATTTTCCTGGCATTCACTCGATCTGCGTCGATCCGCGTGACAGCCGCAAGCTGACGGTGGGCGTGTCGTGCGGCGGGGTGTGGAAAAGCGACGATACCGGCGCGACCTGGCGCCAGGCTGGCCAGGGGCTGCGGAATGACTATCTGCCGCCCGATCTGGCCTATGATCCGGTCAGCCAGGACCCGCATTACATCGCCGCCTGCGCTGATGCCCCCGACACGATCTGGTGCCAGCACCACAACGGCATTTTCGTGTCGCGCGATGCCGGGGCAACGTTTGACGAAATCCGCGAGGTGAAACCGTCGGTCTTCGGTTTTGGCGTCGCCGTGCATCCGCATGATCCCGACACCGCCTGGTTCGCCCCGGCGCAAAAGGATGAATTCCGGGTTCCGGTCGATGGGAAAATGGTGGTCACCCGCACGCGCGACGGTGGCAAGACCTTTGAATCGCTCAGCCAGGGCCTGCCGCAGGGCAACTGCTATGATTTGATCTATCGCCATGCCCTGCATGTCAGCCCGGATGGCAGGCAACTGGCGATGGGCTCGACCACCGGCAATCTGTGGCTCAGCGAGACTGGCGGCGACAGCTGGACCCATATCGACGGCCATCTGCCGCCGATTGCCCAGGTGGCGTTCGTCTGAATTAGCGGCAGGTTGCCTGTTAAAAAGGCAATCAGCGCAGCAAATGATGGACTGCGACGCTTTGGCTGTGCCGGGCCGCCGCAATTGCTTGACGCCGGAGCGGAGTTTTTTCCCAATGCGGTGACCCGATGCGACCCGGATCGGGCAAGGAGGCCGCCATCGCGTTCTTCAACGAGATGTATGACAACGACGGCGTTCGCGGTCCCTACAAGCAACTGCTGGACTGGGTGCAGTCCATGCCGCCCGAACTTCTCGATCTCAAACGTTCCGAGGCCGAGGCCCTGTTCCGCCGCATCGGCATCACCTTTGCCGTCTATGGCGAAGGCGGCGACCCGGAACGGCTGATCCCGTTCGACTTGATGCCGCGTGTCTTCACCCAT
>JAYTCN010000013.1:0-2512 GCA_043736475.1 Paracoccaceae bacterium | reverse complement strand
CGCCCGCAAACTTGCCTTTGCATTCGTATGCAGGCCGCGCTACAACCGGGGATCACATTCATGCCTGCCCACAGGCCGGAAAGGAGCTTGCGATGCCCAATCTGCCCGAACCCTATCCCACCGCCAAGGTCACCTGGGTCAAGGCCCCGTCCCGCAATGCAGGAGCGGACAACCAGCCCGTGGCCGATCTGGTGGCCAAGATCCTCGCCGACGTGAAGGCGCGGGGCGATGTCGCGGTGCGGGAATATTCGGCCCGGTTCGACAAGTCGGAGCTGCAGGTGTTCGAGGTCACCCAAGCCGAGCGTGAGGCTGCCGTCGCTGCCCTTGACCCGCAGACCCGCAGGGACACCGAGTTTGCCATCACCAACGTCCGCCGCTTTGCCGAGGCGCAGCTGGCGACGATCCTGCCACTGGACATTGAACCCTTGCCGGGGGTGTTCATGGGCCATCGGGTGATTCCGATCGACCGGGTGGGCTGCTATGTTCCGGGCGGCCGTTTCCCGCTGCTGTCGGCCCCGATCATGACCATCGTTCCGGCCCGGGTGGCGGGGGTTTCGGACGTGATCGCCTGCCTGCCGCCGAATGCGCACATTGCCATGGTCGCGGGTTGCCATCTGTCGGGGGCGGACCGGATTTTCCGCATCGGCGGGGCGCAGGCGATTGCCGCCATGGCCTACGGCACCGAAACCGTGCCTGCGGTGATGAAGATCATGGGGCCGGGCAATGCCTTCGTCAACGAGGCCAAGCGGCAGGTTTTCGGCCCGGTCGGCATCGACCAGCTGGCGGGGCCGTCGGAAATCTACATCCTCGCCGATAAAACCGGCGACGCCGAGATGATCGCGACCGACCTTCTGGCGCAGGCCGAACATGACGTGCGCACGCGGGTGGGGTTGATCACGACGCATCGGCCTTTGGCTGAAGCCGTGGTGGCCGAGGTTGAAAGGCAGATGGCCACCCTGTCCACCGCCCATGTCGCGGCCCCGGCCTGGCGCGACTATGGCGAGATCGCGGTCTGTGCGGATGAGGCCGCGATGATCGCCTATTCCGACTTCATCGCCGCCGAGCATTTGCAGGTTCATACCGCCGATCCGCATGGCTTGTCGAAAAAGCTGCGCAATTATGGCTCGCTGTTCATTGGCGAGTTGGCGAGCGTGGTCTATTCCGACAAGTGTTCGGGGACCAACCACACGCTGCCGACCATGGCGGCGGGGCGCTATACCGGCGGGTTGTGGGTTGGGGCCTATGTGAGGATCGCCACGCACCAGTGGCTGGAGCCGAAGGGGGTCGAGGCTGTGGGGCCACCCGCCGCGCGTCAGGCCGCGAGTGAAGGTTTGGAAGGTCACCGCCGTGCGGCGCAGCTGCGGCTGGATCGGATGCAGTTGCGCTGACGCAGCAGACCGCGGGTCCGGGGGCTGCCTCCGGACAGGCAGGAAATTTTCAGACAGAAAACGAGGTCAGAAGAGCGGGCGCTGGGCGGAATGGTCCGTTGCCCGCTCAAAGGCGTGACCGGCGGCGCAGATCAGGTCGTCGTCGCCTTTGCGGCCAATGATCTGCATGCCAAGCGGCAGGTCGCCGTCAAAGCCGATGGGCAGCGAAAGGACGGGCTGGCCGGTGACGTTGAAAGGGATGGTGCGCATCGGCGTCCAGACCGCTTTTTCACCGTCGAAGGCGGAGAAGGGCAAGGCGGGCGTCAGGGTGGTGGCGGTGATGACAAGGTCGAAGGCGGCCATGACGGCAAGCATTTCTTCAGTCAGTTTCGCCTGCGCCTGCCGGGCGTGTGTGACATCAACTGCGTCAATCGCGGCACCAAAGGCAAGGCATTGCAGAGCGAGCTTGCCGTAGGAAGCAAGACGATCACGCATCAGGATGTGGTGCTCTGCCAGCGCCTCGGCATGGAGGATGACCGAACCGACGGCCTCATACAGGGTGTAGTCCGGCAGGGTGATTTCGGTGATCGTGGCCCCCAGCATGGAAAATTGTGCTGCGGCATCGTCCATCGCGCGGATCAGGGCAGGGCTGGCTTGCGGGTCATCGGCGAACCAATCGCGGGCATAGCCGATGCGCAGGCCTTGGGCGCCGCGATCAAGTCGCGCACCGGCCGGGCGCCAGTTTTCCGGAGTTTCGGTCATGGCGTCGAGGGCGAGGGCGGCTTCTTCGACCGTGGCGGCAAGCGGGCCGGTGTGGTCGAGTGAAACCGACAGCGGAAATGCCCCGCTCCGGGAAACGCGGTCATAGCTCGGTTTCAGTCCGACGCAACCGCAATAGGCCGAAGGGCTGCGGATCGAGCCGCCGGTGTCGGTGCCAAGCGCAAGGCGGACGAGGCCGCCGGCCACGGCGGACGCCGGGCCGGAGGAGGAGCCGCCGGTGATGTGGTTCAGGTTCCACGGGTTGCGGGCGGGCGGGTCGGGCCGGGTCAGGTCGGGGCCGACCATGGCGAATTCATAGGTGGCGAGTTTGCCGAGGATCACGGCTCCTTGGCCGCGAAGTCTGGCGACGGCATCGGCATCGGCGG
>JAYTCN010000012.1:0-2513 GCA_043736475.1 Paracoccaceae bacterium | reverse complement strand
CCCTTTCTGGAACGCCACCGCCCCCATCGCCGCCGCCGCCATCATGTTTGCCCGCGCGTCAAGGTCGTTGGGGTCGGCATGGACTTTTGGCAGGTTCTCGAACACCAGCCGCATCCCCTCCAGCGCGATGCCCTGCGACATCGGGTGATAGGAGGGCGAGGAATAGGCCTCCAGACAATGGGCAAGCGCGTCCATGCCGGTGCCGGCGGTGATGAAACGCGGCATGCCCACCGTCAGTGCCGGGTCGCAGATGGTGACCACCGGCATCAGTTTCGGGTGGAAGATGATCTTCTTTCTGTGGGTGGCGGAATTGGTCAGCACCCCGGCGCGACCGACTTCCGAGCCGGTGCCGGCCGTGGTCGGCACCGCGATGATCGGGGCGATTTTGGAGGCATCGGCGCGAAGATACCAGTCGTCGACATCCTCCAGTTCCCAGACCGACAGATCCGCCCGCTGCTGCGCCATCAGCGCGATCATCTTGCCAAGATCCAAAGCCGAGCCGCCGCCAAAGCAGATCACCCCGTCATGGCCGCCGGCCAGATAGGTGGCGATGCCGGCGGCCATGTTGGCCTCGTTGGGATTGGGATCGACTTCGGAAAACACCGCGCAACCCAGACCCGCTGCCGCCAGACTGTCCAGCGCGGCACCGGTGATCGGCAGGCTGGCAAGCGCCTTGTCGGTCACGAACAGCGGTTTTTGCACCCCGGCGGCGCGGCAATGTTCGGCCAGTTCGGCAATCCGGCCAACGCCGAATTTGATGGCGGTCGGGTAGGACCAGTTGCGGTTGGGGACCGAGTGGCTCATGGCGTCACCTTCTTCAGATGGGAGGATTTTACCCGGGTCACCGCATGAAACCCGAGGCAGGACAGGACAGAAATATTTTCGATCAGCTTTGAAACGCGCGCCTTGACCGGTGCAATGCGATCGGCAAGCGGAGGTGCCGCAGCGGCTGCGGAGCGGGTCAACGGCATCCGGTCGGCATGGACCCGTCCATCGGCGGGGGAGAGAAGCTGTCGCTTGGTCATTCTTCCATCCTCGCGCGCGCCGTTAACAGGCCAGAGCCATGACATGGCCCTGATCAGCATAGTCCAGTATCTTGCGGTCGCGGGTGACCACCCGCAGCCCGTATTCCCGCGCCGTCGCAATGATGATCCGGTCGGCGGGGTCGGCGTGAACTTTCCAAGGCAGTTCATTGGCCGAAATCAGAATGTCCGGCGTCAAGGCTGCAAGTTCCACCCCGGGCAGCGCCAGCAACCTGGCGAATCCGACGCGTGGCGGCAAGGTTGTGGCAAAGCGGCCTTTCGCGGCAAGCATGCCAAGCTCCCAAGCTGAAAAAGGCGACAAATACACCGGCAACGCGGCCTCATGGGCGGCGTTCAGGATCAGGCGGGCGCGCGCGGCGGCGTCGCTCATCGTCACGATCCAGACCAACACGCAGGTATCCAGAAGCAGCGGCGCCTTCACCGCATCCCCTCGGCAATTCGTTTGGCCTTTTCGTCAAGCCATTCGTCCACTTCTTCATCGGTGAACATCGGGTCCGTCAAGTCGACGCCGGGCGCAATTGTGATCATGCCTGCCCACGCCCCCCACAAGGGATGGTCACCTTGGCGTTTTGGCGGCTTCTGCTCGACCGCGTTCAACCTGACAAACTCCAGCCTTTCCGCCGCCAGATCGACACCATGAGATTTGTATCCCGCATCCAGCCAGCCTTTTGCCTGAACATGGCCGAAGTCGCTGTTCGCCCACCACGGGCGATGGAGGCGCGCCGAACGGGGAAGCGGAAAGCCGAGAAGCTTTTCAATCTCGTCAAAGCGCATGGCGATCCGCGCTTCGCTGCGGGTCGCCAGATGACGGGTCAGGGGGTCATATCTCGCCATGTTCCGCTCCTTGCTGCGAAGTTCAGGATCATCAAGGTATGTTCCTAAAGTGCGCCGGTCAAGTTACTTTTGGTACTACGCCCGTTCCAGCAACCTCTCGCGTTCAAAATCGGTCACCACGCGGTCGGTTTCCGAAATCTCCCACTGGGCGGCGTGGTGGTAGTGGTCGATCACCTCATCGCCGAAGGCGGTGCGCAGCATGGCGGAGCCGTTCATCAGCGCCGCCGCTTCGCGCAGATTGTGCGGGATCTCGCGGATGCCTTTGGCGGCATACATGTCGCCCTGCAGTTCCGGTTCCAGCGCCAGCTTCTGCTCGATCCCGTCCAGACCGGCGGCCAGCAGCGCCGCGCAGGCGAGGTAAGGGTTCACATCCGACCCCGGTATCCGGCATTCCACCCGCACCGCCTTGCTGTGCGCACCGCAAACCCGGAAACCGGCGGTGCGGTTGTCGGCGCTCCAGACGGCTTTGGTGGGCGCGAACATGCCGACGGTAAAGCGCTTGTAGCTGTTCACATAGGGCGCCAGAAAGCCGGTGATGTCGCGGGCATGGTGCAATTGCCCGGCGAGATAGTGCTTCATCAGTTCTGACATGCCGTGCTTGTCGTCGGGGTCGAAGAACGACGCCTCGCCAGAACT
>JAYTCN010000011.1:0-5937 GCA_043736475.1 Paracoccaceae bacterium | reverse complement strand
TCTGGGCCGGCACGGCCATCGTGATGATGGAAGTGCTGGGCGATTTCGGCGCCGTTGATCATTTCGCCGTACAAACGCTGACAACCGGTATTTTTTCGGTATGGATGCAAGCCAACAATGCCGGCGGTGCGGCGCAAATTGCCGGAATTGCCCTGATCTTCATATTTCTGCTGGTGACGCTGGAACGGACGGCGCGAAGACGGCAGCGGTTCCATCAATTGTCCAAATCGCAAAGGCCGGTGGTCCGGACAGAATTGACCGGATCGAAAAGTGCCATTGCGTTCTGTCTCTGTGCGGTGCCGATCTTGCTTGGATTTTTTGTTCCGGTTTTCGTTTTGCTTGGCCATGCCGTCGATCAAAGCTGGCTGGTTGCGGGTCTTTGGCTGGCGGTCGTCCACACCGTCACTTTGGCTCTGATCGCTGCATTTCTGGCAGTATTTGCCGGAACAATGTTGGTCTATGCGCTTCGGCAAAGCGGATCGCGGGCGCAGTTCCTTTTGCCGCTGACGGCGCTGGGCTATGCTGCGCCGGGCGCGGTTCTGGCCTTGGGAATACTGGTGCCGTTCGCGGCGTTCGACAATGCGGTGGCAGATTTGCTGCTGCGTTGGACGGGTCGCGATCCCGGCCTTATCCTGACCGGAACCACGGCAGCGATTGTGTTCGGCTATTGCGTCAGATTTTTTGCAGTCGCGCAAAACAGCGTTGAAGCGGCGTTGGGCCGGGTTTCACCGGCGATGGATATGGCGGCCCGGGCGTTGGGGCAAGGACCGGCAGGGACGTTATGGTTTGTCCATTTGCCGATGGTTCGCGGTTCGGTCCTGGTCGCCGCATTGTTGATCTTTGCCGATGCCGCCAAGGAACTTCCCGCAACATTGATGCTGCGCCCGTTCAATTTCGAGACGCTTGCGACGCTGACTTACAATCAGGCGTCGCTTGAAAATATCAGCGGAGCCGCACCTGCGGCCCTGATTGTTTCCTTTGTCGGTATCTTGCCGGTTTTGCTTTTGGCCCGTGTCACGCGACATGGCTGGCAACAGGAATAAAATATTCGGTCGAGGTTGACAGCAAAGCCGCGCTGCCGGTTTCAGCTTTTTACGGTGTTCCTGATCCTTGCCGGGTTACAGATGCCGGTTTGGGGCGACAAGGAAACCGGCCAGGAAGCGGCACTGCCTGGTCGCAAGCCGGAATAACCCCTTCAACTTTCGGGCGCGGCGTGTTATCCATGGCGGGTCCGGACTTGCGGAGTGAAGCATGGATCAACTTCTGGACGGCTACCGCCGGTTCCGCGCTGAAATCTGGCCAGATCAACGGGCGCGCTACGAGGCTTTGTCGAGCACCGGCCAAAAACCACAGACCCTGATTGTCGCCTGTTCGGATTCGCGAGTCGATCCGGCGACGGTTTTTGGCGCCGGACCGGGCGAATTGTTTGTCATCCGCAATGTCGCCGGACTGATCCCGCGCTATGTGCCGGACGGCGGCAACCACGGTACCAGCGCGGCGCTTGAATTTGGCGTCCGCGTCCTGAAAGTCGCGCGCATCGTCGTGCTGGGCCATGCGCAATGTGGCGGTGTCCGGGCCATGGTCGAGGGGGCACCGGCAGAAGCGCAGGATTTTGTCGAATCCTGGATGCAGATTGCCAAGGACGCGGTATTGCGCCCGCATCCGGAATGGGACGCGAGTGTTGATATCCACGATCATTACGAGGAGGAAGTGGTGCGCATCTCGCTGGCCAATTTGCGAACTTTTCCGTGGATCGCGGCGGCTGAAGCGGCAGGGAAGTTGCATTTGGAAGGGTGCCGGTTTGATATTCACACCGGTCAATTGTCGCGCCTGGCCGGAGAAGACTTCGTGTTGGTGCGTTGAGACTGTCCACTTGCCAAGCCCCGGCCCGGGACAGTATGAGACGCCCGTGCCCTTGTAGCTCAGCCGGTAGAGCAATTGATTTGTAATCAATGGGTCGGGAGTTCGAGTCTCTCCGGGGGCACCATATCCACGTTCTATAAGTCCGGGAAAGTCCAAAAATCCTTTCTGTCAGGGTCTTTACAGGTCAGGTTCGTCCGGCGCTGTATTGCCAGGTCCGCTACCCTACCCCCGGATTGGGGACATGTTCGGCGGTACGGACTTGACCTGAATAGCGAGCCTGCCCCCAGATGCCTTTGAGCGACGCAAAGATTCGCAGCCTTCCGTCAGAAATCAGGCCCGGAAAAGTTGCCGACTTCGACGGATTGTTCTTGTTGGTGAAGGTTTCTGGTTCCAAATCCCCGGTTCGACACTTACCCGCGCTGGCCGGTGGAGCGCTGACGCCAGACAGCAATAAAAAAAAGATCTCGGCGAAACATACCTGCGAAGGTGGACAATTCGGCGGAACCAGCGCCAACGTCCGGCGTTGAGTCTTGGCGCACGGGCAACGTCAGCCCGTTGCCACGATCAACCTGGGGAGCAGCCAATGAACTGGGATCAGATCAAAACCAAATGGGCGGAAATGGCACGACGGATTCAGGCAGAATGGCCCGATCATCCGATTCTTACCCTGGATGCCGCCGCGAACGAAAAACGCGCCGACCTGCCGGCAGATGCCGGGACTACCGAGATACGCGTCGCAGAAAGTCCGCCGGCCGAGGCCACGGGAATCCTCGGGCAAAACCAAGGGATGGCAAGTCCAATGCTGGATAACCTGCCCATTGCCGCGCGCGACGCCAGTCTCAATCGGATGTAGCGTTGATTTTTTTCGGCCAAAAGACCGCTGGCGGAGTCTGGCTTGATACCGATCCGCTGCGCGGCGATTTGTTCGGTGCCGAAAGGCTGGAGCATCACGCCGAATCCCTGGCTGCCGCACAGATTGTCGGTGACCGCCGAATTCGGGTCCCGAGCCTGACCAAAAGGTTGAACGAGAATTCCGCGATGCTTCTGGCCGAATACCGGTCGAGCGCCAAGGCGTTGCAGAGCGGGCGCAGTGTTACGCCGGCAGCCGAATGGCTGCTCGACAACTATCATCTGGTCGAACAGCAATTGCGCCAGATCACCGATGACCTGCCGCCGCGCTATTACCGCCAATTGCCCAAGCTCGCCACCGGCCCGCTGATTGGCTATCCCCGCGTGCTCGGGCTGGCCTGGGCCTATGTTGCGCATACCGACAGTCTGATTTCCGCCGCCGTTCTCAGCCGGTTTGTGCGCGCATACCAAAAGGTCCAGCCGCTGGATATTGGCGAGTTATGGGCGGTGGCAACCACGCTGCGGTTCGTGCTGGTCGAGAACATGCGCCGTCTTGCCGTGCAGATCACCGAGGGGCACCGGCTGCGCGTCGAGGCAGACGAATTGGTCGACCGCGTATTTGGCGCGCACCAAGGCGTTCGAACGCCGATGCATATTGCGCTGGCACCCTACGAAGGTTCGGGACTGTCCGAGATACTGGCCGCCCAGATTGCCAAGCGACTGCGTGGTTTCGATCCGGCAGAAACGCCTTTGCGGGGCTGGCTGGACGATCGCCTGCGCCAACAGGATGCGTCGATCGACCAGATTGTGCAGAACGCGTTGCATCGGCAGAGCGCCACGAACGTGACGATGCGCAATATCGTGACCAGCATGCGATTGATTTCGGAACTGGACTGGGCCGATTTCTTTGAGGAAGTCAGCCCGGTCGACGCCCGCTTGCGGCAACATTCCGACTTTGCGGCGATGGATTTTGCCACCCGTAACCGCTACCGCACCGAGATTGAAATATTGGCGCGTGGTTCGCCGCTTGGTGAAATCGAGGTGACGGAAAAGACACTGGCGCTGGCCGCCAGCGGGGCGACCGAACGCGACCGTGACCCTGGGCATGCGCTTATCGGCGGCGGACGGGCGGTCCTGGAAAATGCGGTCGGTTTTGCGCCATCACTGCGCGTGCGCCTGCTGCGCCGGATGGGCCGCCTGGATCTTGCCGGTTATATCGGGGCAATCGCCGCGACATTGATAATGCTGCTGGGCTGGGCTCTTTGGCAGGTAACGACCCGCGGCGTGGCACCAGCGGCGCTATTGCCGCTTGCCCTGCTCGGCCTTTGGCCCGCTGCCGAAGCTGCAACGGCCCTGGTCAACGTGATCGTGACCCGAACAGTCGCACCCAAACTGCTGCCAGCACTCGATCTGGCCAGCGGCATTCCCGCCCATCTGAAAACATTGGTGGCAGTGCCGGTGCTGCTGACAGGCACCGAAAACCTGATGGCCCAGATCGAACGGCTGGAAGTACATCATCTGTCCAGTACCGGTGGCTCAGTTCACTATGCGTTACTCACGGACGGACCCGACGCGGCCACAGAAACCACCGCCAACGACGCCGCGCTTGTAGCAGAGGCCACCAAGGCGATTGCGCGGCTGAATGCCAGTTATCCATTGGAAGGCGCCGCCCGATTTTTACTGTTGCACCGTCGCCGACAGTGGAATCCGGCCGAAGGCTGCTGGATGGGTTGGGAACGCAAGCGCGGCAAGTTACACGAGCTGAACCGTCTGTTGCGCGGGGCCACCGACACCAGCTTTCTCACCATCGGCAACGGGCAACAAACACTGCCTCAGGATGTGCGCTACGTCATTACCCTGGATTCCGATACCCGTCTGCCGCGCGATACGGTGCATCGCCTGGTCGGTAAAATTGCCCATCCGTTGAACCGGGCGCAAGTCGACCCCGCATTGGGAAGGGTGACCGAAGGTTACGGAATAATACAGCCGCGCGTTGCCCCGGCGCTGCCGACCGGACACGAAGGTTCGGTGTTCCAGCAGGTGTTTTCAAGCCCCGGCGGGATCGAGCCCTATGCCGCAGCGATTTCAGATGTCTATCAGGATCTGTTCGGTGAGGGGTCGTTCACCGGAAAAGGTATTTACGACGTTGATGCCTTCGAGGCGGCGATGAAAGGCCGTGTGCCCGAAAACACCATGCTGAGCCATGACCTTTTCGAGGGTATTTTTGCCCGCGCGGCTTTGGCATCGGACATCGAAGTGGTCGAGGATTATCCGGCCCGATACGATGTCGCTGCGAGGCGCCAGCACCGCTGGGTGCGCGGTGATTGGCAGCTGTTACCGTGGCTCATCGGGACTCGACGCGGTGCCATGGGCGGCAAGCTGGCGGTCGGCCGATGGAAGATGATCGACAATCTGCGCCGCTCGGTCACGGCTCCGTTGTGTCTGGCCGCACTCGCCGCAGGCTGGCTGCTTGCGCTACCGGCAGCGGCGGTTTGGACAACCTGGGTGTTGGTCATGCTTTCGTTGGCGCGTCTGTTGCCGCTGCCGTTCGTCATGCTCCCGGGTCGGGCAGGGGTGACATCGCGCAGCCACTTTTCGGCCCTGACCCGGGACGCCAGGGATGCCTGGCGTCAAATAGCACTGGGCATCGTGTTTCTGGCCGATTCCGCCTGGCTGATGCTGGATGCTATCGGGCGCACTCTGGTGCGGGTTGGCATCACACGGCGCTACCTCTTGCAATGGGTGACGGCGGCGGAAACAAGTACACAGTCGTCGCCGGAGCTTGTTGGGCATTACCGGCAAATGGCTGGCGGGCTGATCCTTGGCCTTGCTGTCGGCGTGACCGCTGTGGCGATCAACCCGCAAGTTTGGTTTTTGGTACTGCCGACGGTTGGCCTGTGGCTGGTCGCTCCTGCCATCGCCTGGCGCATCAGCCAGCCTGTAGCTCCCGTTGCGGTGGCGGCGCTGTCGTCGTCGGACGCACAGACCCTTCGCCTGGTTGCCCGCCGTACCTGGCGTTATTTCGAAACTTTCGTCACCACCGAAGAAAACTTCCTGCCGCCCGACAATTTTCAGGAAACGCCTCGACCCGTGATCGCCCACCGAACGTCGCCAACCAACATCGGACTCTACTTGCTTGCGACCGTCACTGCGCACGACATGGGCTGGATTGGTCAAAGGGCTGCCGTAGAGCGGCTGGAGGCGACTTTGACCGCCATGCAGCGT
>JAYTCN010000010.1:0-2519 GCA_043736475.1 Paracoccaceae bacterium | reverse complement strand
ATCCGGCCCGACACCGAACCGGACACCGAGAAATGGGTCGAGTTCAACCGGAAATATTCCGAGCTTTGGCCGGTGATAACGATCAAGAAACCCGGCCTGCCCGACGCCGAAAGCATGGAAAAAGTTCCGGGAAAACTGGAGAAGTATTTTTCCGAAAAACCCGGCGAGGGCAGCTGACGGTTCTGTCATTGCAGGCGAAGACATCGGCGGGGCGGTCTTTTTGAAATGCCGGCCCTGATTCGGCCCGCAACACGTTTTCGGCGCCGGTGTCGCATTTGTCAGAAGGTTTGCCGCTGCTTGGAGCAAAAAGTCGGATTATCCGGCATTTGCCTGGAGATTCGCACAACGCAAACGTAGAATAGTGGGGTTTTTTATGCTATATAAGGCGGGTAACTCAATCGGGCTGGAGATGCGTTTCTAAAGTGGGAACGGAACGCGTCGTTATTTTGTTGCCTTGAATACAAGTGCGCCTCGGCCCCGGTGGGACTGAACGTGCTGCACTTTTGTCGCTGCAACGGCCACTCGGCTGCAACAGGGAAGTAAAAAGAATGAGCAGAGCAGGCAGCAACGAATTTCGTCCGGACGAGTTCGTCGTCTATCCGGCGCACGGCGTCGGTCGCATCGTGTCGATCGACATGGCCGAAGTTGCCGGGCATAAACTGGAAATGTTCGTCATCACCTTCGCCAAGGACAAGATGACCCTGCGGGTTCCCACGGCCAAGGCGACGGCGGTGGGCATGCGGGCCCTGTCCTCACCCGACATTGTCGGCCAGGCGATGGCGACGTTGAAGGGCCGGGCGCGGGTGAAACGGGCGATGTGGTCGCGGCGGGCCCAGGAATACGAACAGAAAATCAACTCGGGTGATCTGATCTCGATTGCCGAAGTGGTGCGCGACCTGCACCGCAACGACGATCAGCGCGAGCAGAGTTATTCCGAGCGCCAGCTTTACGAGGCGGCGCTGGAACGGTTGACCCGCGAGGTCGCCGCCGTTGATGGTGTCGAAGAGATGATCTCGCAAAAACGTGTTGGCGCCGTGCTCGACAGCCGCGCTGCCTGATCGCCAGCAATATCGATGAGCCGTGACGGTCTGGGCGCCGCCACGGCTTTTTCATGCCAGCATGGCGCACGCCGCGGCGATTGCGCCGATCTCGGCACATATTTGGACTGCACCGAGAATGTCGCCGGTTTGGCCACCGAGTTTCTGATTGGCCAGCAGCAGGACCGGGATCGCGCCGATCGTGGCCCCGGCGGCGATGGGAATTGCCGACCAGCCGGTGCCGAGAATTCCAATGCCCAAGGCCAGCCCGACAGCCCAAAGCAGGATGTTGGGCGTCGGTTGGCCGACGCTCGCCGCCATGCCGGTTGGTTTGGCCGCCGGCAATGCAAAAAGTGCGGCGACAATCATCGCCCGGGATGCGGCGCCGGTGGCGACCAAGGTTGCGGTCAGGCCCCAACCGTCGAAAAAGGCATATCCGTTCCAGCGGCCGAGGAATGCCAGGATAAGCGCCGTAGCCCCAAAGGCCCCGATCCGGCTGTCAGACATGATTTCAAATCGCTTCTCCTGCGGCACGCTCGGCCCCAGTCCATCGGCTGTGTCGGCGAGGCCGTCTTCGTGCATAGCCCCGGTCGCGAACGCAAGAACGGCCATCGCGGCAACCACAGCCATGCCCGGCGGCACGCCGAACCAGCCGAGTATCTGGGCGGAAATTCCTGCTACAAGTCCCAGTCCGGCACCAACCAGGGGGTAGGCCCAGGACGCTTTGGCACCGCGTTGACCCGCCCATGCGTGGTCAACGGGCACGGGCCAGCGGGTCAAAAGGCCGAAGGCCGCCAGCAGGTCTTGCAGCGGGCCGGGTTTGGCGTCGTAAGGGTCGTCCATGAGCAATGACTCTGCGTTTTTGCGCTGTTGCAGCCGGGTTCGGCGCGCTAAGCGTTTGACTGGACTGGAAGATTAGGGGCAATTGGACGTGATAACAAAGCCAGATATTCGTGGCGCGGACGATTTTCGGAAATTGTTGGACGATTTACCACAAACCGACGCGAACGCGCTGGAACAGGCGATCGCGCGAAATGCGGTGTTGACCAAACCCGCCGGTGCCCTGGGGCGACTTGAGCATTTGGCGATCTGGTATGCCGGCTGGCGTGGCGTCGCGGCGCCAAGCATTCTGGCGCCGCAGGCCATTGTCTTTGCCGGCAATCATGGTGTTGCCGAACAGGGTGTATCGGCCTTTCCATCGCAAGTGACCGGGCAAATGGTGGCGAACTTTGAAAACGGCGGGGCCGCCATCAACCAGCTGTGCCGGGCGAACGGCATCGCGATGAAGGTCGTGGCGCTGGACCTCGACCGACCGACCGCCGATTTTACCGCCGGACCGGCGATGTCGGATGCGGAACTGGGCGCAGCCCTGAGTGCGGGGTGGAACGCCGTTGACCCGGATGCGGACTTGCTGATCGTCGGCGAGATGGGCATCGGCAATTCCACATCGGCCGCAGCGATTGCCTTGGCCCTGTTTGGTGG
>JAYTCN010000009.1:0-5945 GCA_043736475.1 Paracoccaceae bacterium | reverse complement strand
GACCAGCGTCGCCAAAGCTTCGCCGTCAACATCTTCGGCGATGATCAACAGCGGTTTGCCGGACTGGATGACAGCCTCCAGCAGCGGCACCATCGGCTGCAGCGACGAGAGTTTTTTCTCGTGCAGCAGGATCAGCACATCTTCCAGATCGGCGACCATCTTGTCGGCGTTGGTGATGAAATACGGCGACAGATAGCCACGGTCGAACTGCATGCCTTCGACCACTTCGGTCTCGGTGACCAGGCCTTTGTTCTCTTCGACGGTGATCACGCCCTCGTTGCCGACTTTCTGCATCGCATCGGCAATCTGGCGGCCGATTTCGGTTTCGCCGTTGGCCGATATGGTGCCAACCTGCGCCACCTCGTCGGAGTCCTTGACCGGGCGCGACTGTTTCTTGATGCTGGCGACGACCGCAGTGACGGCTTTATCGATGCCGCGTTTCAGATCCATCGGGTTCATGCCGGCGGCAACCGATTTCAGGCCTTCGCGCAGCAGCGCCTGGGCCAGCACAACCGCAGTGGTGGTGCCGTCACCGGCGGTGTCGTGGGTTCGGGAAGCAACTTCCTTGACCATCTGGGCGCCCATGTTCTCGAACTTGTCTTCCAGCTCGATTTCCTTGGCCACCGTCACCCCGTCCTTGGTGATGCGCGGGGCGCCAAAGCTTTTGTCGAGGACGACGTTACGACCCTTCGGGCCGAGCGTAATCTTGACCGCATTGGCCAGAATATCCACGCCGCGCAGCATGCGGTTGCGGGCGTCGGTATTGAACTTAACTTCTTTGGCAGCCATTTTTCAGTACTCCTGAATTTCGGGTTGCAGGGACGATGCTCAGGCCAGAATGCCGAGCACATCGCTTTCTTTCATGATCATCAGGTCTTTGCCGTCGATCTTGATCTCGGTGCCCGACCATTTGCCGAACAGGATGCGGTCGCCTTTTTTGACGTCCATCTTGATGCGTTTGCCGTCTTCGTCACGGGCACCGTCGCCAACGGCGATGATTTCGCCTTCCGACGGTTTTTCCTTGGCGCTATCGGGGATGATCAGGCCGCCAGTGGTTTTTTCTTCGCCTTCGATGCGGCGGACCAGCACCCGGTCGTGAAGTGGTGTGAATTTCATGGAAGTCGCTCCCTTGCGTTTTCCCATTGCGGTGAGTCTTTGGATTTAGCACTCACGCGTGTTGAGTGCTAGTGACGAGCATTTAGTGGCAGGTGCCGATGAAGTCAACCGGGCGATGCCGCTTTTGTCGGCACTTCCCTCGCCCGGTCGGCACCCCTATAAGGGCGGCGAATTCGGCAGCTTTTATTGGAAGATGAAGATGAGCATCAAAGTTTTCGGTCACAAGTCTCCCGACACCGATTCAACCGGTTCACCGTTGATCTGGGCCTGGTATCTGAGCGAAGTGATAGGCACGCCCGCCGAAGCCAAGTTGCTGGGGGAACCGAACACCGAAGCGGCCTTCGTGTTGAAGTTCTGGAACCTGACCAAGCCCGAGATCATTGCCGATGTGACGGCGGAGGATAAAGTCGTGGTGGTCGATACCAACAATGTCGCCGAATTGCCGCCCTCGATCAACGCGGCACAGGTCATTGCCATTATCGACCACCATCTGCTGCAAGGCGGGCTGAAGACCAAATCGCCGATCGAGATCACCGTCCGCCCGCTGGCCTGCACGGCCACGATCATGCACGATTTGATGGGCGCGGATGCCGCCCGGATGCCACGCGCGATCAAAGGGGCGATGCTGTCGTGCATCTTGTCGGACACGCTCGAATTCCGCTCGCCGACGACAACGCCGCAAGACAAGTCGCTGGCCGAGAAACTGGCGGACGAGCTGGGCATTTCGATCCCGGCCTATGCCGCCGAAATGTTCGCCGCCAAATCCGACGTCTCGGCGTTTTCCGACGCCGAATTGCTGCGGATGGATTCGAAAGAATACGAGGTTGGCGGCAAGCAATTCCGCATATCCGTGCTGGAAACCACGGCGCCGAAAATGGTGCTCGACCGCAAGGCCGGTCTGATGGCCGCCATGCCTGGCGTGGCCAGGGACGACGGGGCCGAACAGGTGCTGCTGTTCGTCGTCGATATTTTGCGCGGGGAAGCAACGCTGCTGGTGCCGAACGATCTGGTCAAGGCGATTGCCGAGAAATCATTCGGGGCGAAAGTTGCCGGTGACACCGTGGTTTTGCCCGGCATCATGAGCCGCAAGAAGCAGATCATCCCGAACCTGAAGTTGTGACCGGAGATTTCGCATGACCCGGATCATCGGCAATCTGGCAGAGATCTCGGCCGGCTATGACGCGCTGTTCTGCGATCTTTGGGGCTGCCTGCACGACGGGCGCCAGGTTTTCCCCGATGCCATTGCCGCCCTGACCGGGTTTCGGCAATCGGGGGGCAAAGTGGTGCTGCTGACCAACGCGGCGCGGCCAAATGCCGACGTGGCCCGGCAACTGGCCCAATTTGGCGCGCCGGATGGGTGCTACGACCTGATTGTGAGCTCTGGCGATGCTGCCCGGGATGCGCTGGCTTCGGGCAATTTTGGCCGCAAGGTGCATTTCATCGGACCGGACCGCGATTTGAGTTTCTTCCGCGATGACCATGGCCGGCCGCTGGACGTGGAACGGGTGGCGTTGCGCGAGGCGGAGTCGATCGTCTGCACCGGGCTGTTCGATGACCGGGCCGAAACGCCGGACGACTATCGTGCCACCTTGCTGCAAGCCAAGACGCTGGGCCTCAAATTCCTCTGTGCCAACCCCGATATTGTCGTTGATGTCGGTGCCAGACGCATCTTCTGCGCCGGTGCCTTGGCGGCGGCCTATAGCGATATCGGGGGCGCGAGTTACTATTTTGGCAAACCGCATTCGCCGATTTACGAGCTGGCGCGGGTCCGGCTGGCTGGGCTTGTTGGCAGGCCAGCAAGCGCGATCCTGTGCGTCGGCGATGGGATCGGCACTGACATTGCCGGTGGAATTGGCGAGGATCTCGATACATTGTTCATTACCGGCGGTCTGGCGGCGGAAGAGACGGGCACCGTGGACGGCAACCCCGATCCTGCCCGGCTCGCCGCTTTCGTGACCGCCCGGCAATTGTCGCCAACCGCGGCCATCGGCATGCTGCGTTGATTGGAAACGGTGATGAAGCGACACCAGACGTTTGCGGGACTGGCGGCAGGTGACAAGGGCGCCTCGGTGGCACTGGGCAATTTCGACGGCGTGCATCTGGGGCATCAATCGGTCATCGCGCTGGCCCGCGCGGCATCGGGTGAGCTGAACGCGCCGCTTGGTGTGATCACCTTCGAGCCGCATCCGCGCCAGTTCTTTGCCCCAAATGCCCCGGCGTTCCGGCTGATGAATGCCGAGGCCCGAACCCACCGATTGGAAAAACTCGGCGTCGACCGGCTCTACGAGCTGCCGTTCAACGCCGGTCTGGCAGGTCTTGCGGCCGAGGCCTTTGCCCGCGATGTTCTTGGCGCCGGTCTGGGCATCCGCCACCTGGTTATCGGCGAGGATTTTCGCTTTGGCAAAGGCCGGACCGGCGACGCGACCCTGCTCAAGACCCTGGGCCGCGAGTTGCGTTTCGGCGTCACGATCGCGCCCCTGGTTTCCGATACCAGGGGCGACTATTCCTCGACGGCGATCCGTCAGGCTTTGACCGATGGCCACCCCGAAGACGCCGCGCGGATGCTCGGGCATCGCCACCGGGTTGAAGGTTTGGTGCAACGGGGCGACCAGCGCGGCAGGACGTTGGGCTTTCCGACGATCAACCTTGGCCTCGAAGGCCTGCACCTGCCCCGGTTTGGCGTCTATGCGGTGACAGTCGAGGTGTTCGACGGCCGCCATGCCGGTCGCTACCACGGCGCGGCTTCCATCGGCATCCGACCGACATTCGGGGTCAACGCGCCGAATCTGGAAGTGTTTCTATTCGACTTTTCCGGTGATCTTTACGGTGCCGACGTATCGGTGGCGCTGGTTGCGTTTCAGCGTCCGGAACTGAAGTTTGCCGATATCGACGCCCTTGTCGCGCAAATGAACCAGGACTGCGATCAGGCGCGGGCAATTCTGGACAGGCAACGACATGACTGACCCCGACCTGCGACCGCGCTATTGGGAAACCGTCGCGCTGGAAGCGATGACCCGGCCGGAATGGGAAGCCCTGTGCGACGGCTGCGGCAAATGCTGCCTGATCAAGCTGGAAGACGAAGACACCGGCCAAGTCAAATATACCTCGGTGGCCTGCCGGCTGTTTGACGACCAGACCTGCCGCTGCGGCAATTATGCCCTGCGCAAGCAGCTGGTGCGCGGCTGCGTGGTGATCCGGCCGGAGAATCTCGACACGACGCTGGAATGGATGCCAGCCACCTGCGCCTACAAACTGCTGGCGGCGGGCAAGCCGTTGTTTGCCTGGCATCCGCTGCTTACCGGCGATCCGCAAAGCGTGCACGCGGCGGGGATCTCGGTGCGGGGCAAGACCACGCCGGAATATTCGGTCGCCGAGGATGAACTGGAAAATCATCTGATCGAGGGCATGCTCTGATGTGGTTCACCTCGGATTATGCCGGACCGGCGGCGCCGCAGATCATCGACGCGGTGGTGCGGGCGAACACCGGGTATGACCTGTCCTATGGCGAGGATGCCGCGATGGGGCGGGTCACGGCGCGGGTGCGCGAAATCTTCGAGGCGCCGGATGCGGCGGTGTATCTGGTCGCCACCGGGACGGCGGCGAATGCGCTGATCCTGTCGCTGCTGTGCCCGCCCTGGGCAACGATTTACTGCCACCATTCCGCCCATGCCGAAACCGACGAATGTGCTGCGCCGGAGTTTTATACCGGCGGCGCAAAATTGACGCCAATTGCAGGCAGCGCAGGCCGGATTGATGCGGGCGCGCTGCTATCGGCGATCAACGCAACTGGCATTGCCGGGGTGCATAACGTGCAAAAAGGTGCCCTGTCGCTGACCAATGCGACCGAACACGGGACGATTTATTCGCTGGCGCAATTGCACGACCTGACCAAGATCGCCCACGACGCCGGCATTCCGGTGCATCTGGACGGGGCCCGGCTTGCCAACGCGCTGGTCAGCCTTAGCTGCACGCCCGCCGAGGCGAGCTGGAAGGCCGGGATCGACATGATGAGCCTTGGCGGCACCAAGAACGGCCTTTTGGGTGGGGAACTTGTGATCCTGTTTGACCCGGCCAGGGCCTGGGAGTTTGAACTGCGGCGCAAGCGCGGTGGGCATCTGCTGGCCAAGCAGCGGCACCTTTCGGCCCAGTTCGAGGCCTATCTGACCGACGGCCTTTGGCTGAAACTGGCCGGGAATGCGAACCGCGCGGCGCAGCGGCTGGCCGGACTTCTTGCTACCAGGTTGAAGGCGAAAATCGCCTTCCCGACCGAGGCGAATGCGGTATTTGCCGTGCTGCCGCGCGCGGCGCACCGGCGGGCGACCGGGCGCGGGGCGCAATATTACCTCTGGCCCGGCGACAAAAGCCTCGACGGGCCGGACGATGAAATGCTGCTGGCGCGGTTCGTCTGCAGCTGGAGCACCAGCGATCAGGACATCGACGCCCTGATCGCCGCCTTTCAGGCCTGAACCCCGATCACCAGCGCGGCGGCAAATCCTTCGCCATCCGTCTGGACCACGGCAAATGCCCCGTCCCCGGCATTGCGGGCAATATTGTCGTTGGCGTTGGTGATCTGGGGTATGCCCGGCCGGTCGCGGTAGGGCGGCATGGAAAGGTAGATTTCCGAGGAAACCTCGTCCGGGAAGAAAATCTGCGAGGTCAGCACCGTCGTCTCGTCCGGAAAGACCATGCAGTGGATATGCGCGGTCCGGCTCCGGTACCAGCCGGGGTAAATGGTGGTGAAAGTCACGATCCCATTGGCGCCGGTAAACAGGGTGCCGCGCAGGAATGTCAGACCCCTGGTATCAAGTTCGGTATCGCTGCCCTGGCCG
>JAYTCN010000008.1:0-2525 GCA_043736475.1 Paracoccaceae bacterium | reverse complement strand
CGGCAGGCGCAAAAGGCGGTTGCGGATGCGGCGGAAAAATCGGCGCAGTTCTACATGAACCACCGCTGGCTCGGCGGCACGCTGACCAACTGGAAAACGGTGTCGAATTCGATCGCCCGGCTGAAAAACATCGACGAGCTGATGGCGACCGGTGCGGCGGGCCTGACCAAGAAAGAGCGGCTGAACATCGAGCGCGAGCAGGGCAAGTTGCAAGCCTCGCTCGGCGGCATCCGCGAGATGGGCGGCACGCCGGATATCCTGTTCGTGATCGACACCAACAAGGAAGCTCTGGCGATTCTGGAAGCGCGCAAGCTGGGCATTCCGGTGATCGCGGTGCTGGATACCAACTCGGCCCCCGAGGGCATCGACTTCCCGATCCCGGGCAATGATGACGCGGCGCGGGCGATTTCGCTGTATTGCGATCTGATCGCGCGGGCGGCTCTGGACGGGATGGCGTCGCATCTGGGGTCTTCGGGCGTTGATATTGGCGCGCTGGAAGCAGCGCCGGTTGAAGAAGTTTTCGCCGAAGAAGTAGCCACAACGGTTGACGCCGACGCTTGATACAGCTTTCGCCCGCCCAACGGCGCGGGCGTATTTCCCCAGGTTTCGGCGGGCGCGTCTGCCCGCCATGTCGGTTTTGAAGGAGAGCGTTGATGGAAATTACCGCAGCGAGAGTTAAAGAACTGCGCGATACGACCGGCGTTGGCATGATGGATGCCAAACGGGCGCTGACCGAAACCGGCGGCGATATGGAAGCGGCGATTGACTGGCTGCGCACCAAGGGCCTGGCGAAAGCCGCCAAGAAATCGGGCCGCACGGCGGCAGAGGGTCTGGTCGGCGTGGCGGTTCGCGGTGCTGTGGGCGTGGCGGTTGAAGTGAACTGCGAGACCGATTTTGCTGCCAAAAACGCTGATTTTCAGGCCCTGGTTGCCGCGGTGACGCAGGCGGCTTTGGGCGTGAAAAGCGTTGAGGAACTCTTGGCCGCGAAAATCGGCAGCGCGACGGTTGCGGACGTGGTTAGCGGCAAGATCAACACCATCGGCGAGAACATTAACCTGCGCCGGATGGCGCGGGTCGAGGGCGCAGCAGTGGCGGCCTATGTGCACAATGCTGCCGCTCCAAACATGGGCAAGATCGGGGTTCTGGTCGCGCTGGATGCAGACGATGGCGGCATCGGCAAGCAAGTCGCCATGCATGTGGCAGCAGCTGCGCCAGCTTCGCTGTCGGAAAAAGACCTCGACCCGGCGATGATCGAGCGGGAAAAGAACATCCTGACCGAACAGGCGCGGGCCAGCGGCAAACCGGATTCGGTGATCGAAAAGATGATCATCGGCCGGATGAACAAATATTTCGAGGAAGTCACGCTGCTGCACCAGAAGTTCGTGATGAACCCCGACATTACCGTCGCCCAGGCTGCGACCGCAGGCGGGGCGAATATCAGCTCGTTTGCCCGTTTGCAGGTCGGCGAAGGCATCGAGAAAGACGTCGAGAATTTCGCGGCGGAAGTGGCGAAGACACGCGGGGATTGATTATCGGCGGGTTCGGGCGAAAATCGGATCGCCTGAACCGCCTGATTTGCCTATCGGCCAGCCCGCAGGCGGCGTTCCAGGACGCGTGACCCGTAAGTCAGCGGATAACACATGGCAAAATAGATCAGCGCGACCAGCCCGTAGACCACCAGCGGTTTGAAAGTGGCGTTGGCGACGATCTGGCCGGTCCGGGTCAGTTCGTCAAAGCCGATGATCGACGTCAGCGCCGTGCTTTTGAGCAGCTGCACCAGGAAGCCGACGGTTGGCGGAATGGCGATCCTCAGCGCCTGCGGCAGGATCACCAGCCGCATCTGTTGGAGGAAACTCATGCCGATGCTGGCGCTGGCGTCCCATTGCCCTTGCGGTATCGCATCGACGCAGCCACGCCAGATCTCGGCCAGAAAGGCGGTCGCGTAAACGGTCAGGGCAATGCTGGCGGCCAGCCACGGCGAGATTTCGACCCCGACCAGTGGCAGGCCGAAAAATACCAGGAAAAGTTGCATCAGCAGCGGCGTGCCTTGCAGCACTTGCACGTAGAGCGACAAGACGCGCCGACCGGTTCCGGGCGCGCCATAGCGCCACAACAGCAGCATGATCGCTCCGGTTCCGCCGCCCGCGAATGCGATGAGCGACAACAACAGCGTCCAGCGCGCAGCCAGCAGCAGGAACGGCACGAGATCGGCGATGGACAGCTCGATCATGGTTGCCGGCCCCTGAACAGCCGCTGGCCGGCAAGATTGAAGCCCCAGCGCAGCAACAGGGCCATGGCCAGATAAATCAGGGTGACGACGGCATAGGTCTCGAAGGCGCGGTAGCTGCGCGACTGGATGAAATCGGCGGCATGGGTCAGATCGGTGACGGCAATCTGCGAGACCACGGCGGATTCCAGCATGGTGATGACGATCTGGCTGACCAGCGCCGGATAGACCACGGCGATGGCCTGGGGCAGCACGAGAAGGCCGAAAACCGGGACTGGACGCAGACCGAGGGCAATGC
>JAYTCN010000007.1:0-6003 GCA_043736475.1 Paracoccaceae bacterium | reverse complement strand
GGCACCGAGCACATCCAAGTGAACCGCTTTTCGAACGCTGCGATCAGCAACGCGTTGCTGCCGCCAGTCTGGCTGCGCAATGCCGAAACTACAACATTCGTATCCAGCACCAGCCGCATACGTCGTATATAGCGTAACGTCATATATCACACAAGCTTCTTCAAAACATCTTTCCGCTAGATGGTTAAGGAAGTGTGATCCCCCACCCCCAAATCCGCCCCCCGCTCCCTTCCCGTAACCCCCTCCACCAACCCCGCCCCACTCAGCGAGTCCGCGCAATTCACCCCGTTAACCTTTGCGCCAGAATCCAAACTGTATGCACGCCCGGTGCATGCCCGGTGCACGCCCGGTGCACGGCGAATCTCCCGTTAACCCCCGAACTTATCCACAGCCCCACCGGCAGGATTCCGCGCACGGAATCCGTGCAGCTTGCGTGCAGACCCTGACTTCCCTAACCAGTTCAGGTTGCAACCGGGGGAAGTCTGTTATGGGCAGTCGCGTCAACCTGCTGACTTCAGTGCCGAAATTTTCGGTTGCAGTGTCGGCATTGCTGGTGCTGGCCAATTGCACGGTGTTGAATCAGGCACCCGAACAATCGACCAGAAACATTGAAATCAGCGCATCCGATCTGTCCTGCCTGACCGAGGCGATCTACTTCGAAGCTGGCTCCACCAACGACGCCGGTCGCCGGGCGGTCGGAGAAGTCGTCCTGAACCGCGCCTCGGACCCGCGTTTCCCGCGCACAATCTGTGGTGTGGTCGATCAGCGGTATAATGGTTCATGCCAGTTTTCGTATCGCTGCGACGGTGTCGCCGAAGACTACCGCAGCGCAGCGGTAAAGGCCGCTTCCGAGCAGATGGCTACCACATTGATGGCCAACCGCGGCGAAGATATCACCAACGGCGCGCTTTTTTTCCATGCTGCCTGGGCGGCTCCCGGATGGTTCAATACCCTTGACCAGCGCGGCAAATTCGGTGGCAATATCTTCTACCGCTAAGCATTGACCCGACGCTTTGACTGCTGCCCGGTTGGCAGTCGCGGAGCAGCTTGCTATCGTGCATTTTGCCGCCCGGAGACCGCCCTTGACCAAACTATTCGCCCTGTCACTGATCGCGGTTCTGCCGATGAAACTGCAGGCTCAAGACGTGGTGGGACACATCACCGGGCTGCTGCAGGGCTATCAATCGGTTTGGTTTGTGACCAGCAGCGTCGAAGGTGGCCAAAGCGACTGGAGCGGCGACGAAACCTATGCGCTGGTCACAATTCTCGGACATACGACCGCAAATACCGTTCTGGAAACCTCGGGGGCCCTCGCACTGTCGTTTGAAATGATTTCCGAGGCGGGCGGCTACAATGTCCTGGGCCGGGAAATCGCGTATTATCGCCAGCCGGAAATCCTGTATTTATCGAAGCCGGATAATGCCGAGATTCAAGTTACTTCGGCGATGTTCGAAGAAGGTCAGTTGCACATTGTCGGCAAGTTTGCCGGGACGTTGCATGCAACCGATGATTTCGGCGCGACGTTTGATCTGGCGGACAGCCGCATCGTGGCGGGCAGTTTCGACGCTGAACTGCTGATCCTCGAGTGATTCACTGAAAACGAAACCGACTTGTCGAAGCTCTGTTTCAACTATGCCACCATGAATGCGGGAAAATCGACCATTCTGCTCCAAGCGTCGCATAACTATCGCGAGCGCGGGATGAACACGCTGCTCTTGACTGCCAAGTTTGACGATCGGGCAGGCGCGGGGTGGATCGGTTCACGCATCGGTATCGGTGAACCAGCCGAGACGTTCGAAACCCGCGATGACCTGTTCGCCACGATCAAGGCGCGGCTTGCCAGCGGCCCGCTCGCCTGCGTGCTGATTGACGAGGCACAGTTCCTGACACGCGATCAGGTCTGGCAATTGGCTCGTGTGGCCGATGATCTCGAATTGCCGGTCATGTGTTACGGCTTGCGCGTCGATTTTCGTGGCGAGTTATTTCCAGGATCGGCGACTCTGTTGGCTCTGGCGGACGATATGCGCGAAATTCGGACGATCTGCCATTGCGGGCGCAAAGCGACCATGGTCGTCCGGCAGGGGTCGGATGGCACGGTCCTGAAAGATGGCGCACAAATTCAAGTCGGCGGCAATGAGACCTATGTTTCGCTCTGTCGGCGCCATTGGCGCGAGGCCTGGGGCGACGCGCCCGGCTAGGATCAGTGCATTTTTCCGCCTGCCGGCACGGGCAAGTCCGGCGACAATAGCACGACACTGCCGCCAACATCTGCGAGTCCCAAAACGAGCACCTCAGACTGGAATGGTCCGATCTGCCGCGGGGCAAAGTTCACGACGGCGATAATTTGTTTGCCGACCAGACTTTCCTTTGTGTAATTGGCGGTTATCTGCGCCGAGGATTTCAACTCGCCAATTTCCGGCCCAAAGTCGATCCACAGCTTGAAGGCAGGCTTTTTGGCCTCGGGAAAATCCTCGACCTGGCGAACGGTTCCGACCCGAACATCGACCTTCAGAAAGTCATCAAACGACGCTGTCGACATCGGACTAGGCTCAGGCCTTGAATTTGGCGGTCATTGCCTGAAGTTCTGCAATCGAACGTTGCACACTTTCCGCAACCGCAGCATAAGCGCTGCTATTGGCCTTGTGCGCGTCTTGGGCCATCGTCGACATATTCGCCATCGCCCGTTCAAACGCCGCCTTTACCAATTCGCCTTGCGCAATTGGATCGCCGGAAGGCGGGTTGGCTGCAACTTTTGCCAGATAACTTTGCGCATCGGCTACTGTCTGCTCAAAAACCTTGACCTGATTGGCAAATAATTCCTGGTAACCCGAGGCGACAGCCTTTCCGGCAGCAACCAGTGCGGCCATGTTTTTTTGCTGGGCGGCGAACAGGGTTTGCGGATTAAAATCGGCGAAACTTGAACCAGAGAACGATTTGGAAAAATCGTTTGATTTGAAAAACTCGGTTATCTTCTCCAGATCGTAAGGAAGAGCAGGCTTGTTGGCCATTGGGAAATCTCCTTGTCACTGTGGCTTGGCAAGTTCACGAGAACGGTTCGCTGCGGCATGAATGGCCTTCTTCAACAACGTTGGCAAGCCATTGTCGGTGGCCATGAGCACGTTCAGGGCCGCCGCCGTCGTGCCGCCGGGGCTGGTCACATTGCGACGAAGCTGCCCGGGATCCTCGCCTGATCGCTCGGCAAGTTCGCCAGCGCCGCCGACCGTGGCCTTGGCCAAACGCATGGCCAGATCCGGCGACAAACCTTCGGCAACGCCGGCGGCCGCCATCGATTCGATCAGGTGGAATACATAAGCAGGACCGGAACCGGATAGCGCGGTGACGGCATCCATCTGGCTTTCACTGTCAAGGCGCACAGTTTGTCCAATGGTTTGCAACAGCGCCTCGACCAGTTGCATGTTGCTTTCGCTCGCCATCGCATTGCCGATCAGCGCTGTAATTCCACGTCCGATGGCGGCGGGTGTGTTGGGCATAGCCCGAATGATTGGTGTCTCTGCGCCGAAAACTGTCTCGAATGTTGAGATTTCGGTGCCGGCGGCAATCGAAAGGACCAAGGTCGCGCCGTTACCCAAAAGTCGCAGCGCCGGCAGCGCATCACCCATCATTTGTGGTTTGACCGCTATGACGCAGATCGCCGGACTTTCAGGCAAAGCGACGTTGAGGTGAAGCCCCCGACCGGCGAGGGTTGCGAGATGTTCAGTCGGGTAAGGTTCGACAACATGAATGCACGCAAGCGGCAAACCGGCTCGGATCCAGCCGTCCAGCATGGCACCACCCATCTTGCCGCACCCCAGCAGAATCAATCCGCTGGAACGCACCTTTTCCAGTGCCATGAATTGCCCCGCCGAATGGCCCTGTGGAAAGCAGACTGCCACAGATCAGGCGCGACCGTAAGCCTCGCTCATCGCGACAACCAGCGCTTTTTTCGGCGTTTCACCACCCCAACAAACAAGTTGGAACGCAGGATAAAATCGCTCGCAGGCCACGACGGCAGCACAGACCATGTCATCAATCTGGGCGGCGCTGGCTTGGGCTTCGCCTGCCAGATTCAGTCCATAGCGAAAAACCATCAATTTCTGCTCGCGCCACAAGGTGAATGCGCCGCTCCAGATTCTGTCATTCGCCAAGTCGAGGGCTTCATAAAGGCCGGGCAGGCTGTCCAACGGCGGCTCCATGTCGAAACTGCAGATCAGCCGCAGGGTTTCGTCCTGCGGGCACCAAGAAAGCGACAAGGAATAGGTGCGCCATGAACCCTCAATCGCCATTGCAATCTGGTCATCGCCAACCCTGTCGAACTCCCAGTCGTGGTGCTCGGCTAATGTTTCAACGATGTCGATGGGGTGGAGGTCTTCGGAACTCAGCAAATGTTCGACTCTGTCCATGCCTCAGCCTCTATTTGTAACCGCCCGGCGAGTTAACCCCGCTAGGGGCTGTGAGGATTACTAAAGATCGGGGAAATTTCCCTTCGACCTACGACATATGGTGGAAGGGTTTCGGGTCCGTGTAAAGAAAAATTTTTCGCCTCGCGCGGCGCGGCAAACAAAAAGCGGTCCGTTTCCAGACCGCCAAAAATCAGCCAAAGCAGAAAAGAGCTATGGCCTGTTCACTTTTTCCTTGAAGTTTCGAGCGCTGAAATCCGCTCCCTCAAAGCGTCATTATCTTCCCGGGCTTTTTGCGCCATGGCGCGGACGGCTTCAAACTCGTCGCGAGTCACGAAGTTTCGGTCGGCCAGCCAGCGGTCGACCCAGCCTTTCATCGCCGTCTCGGCCTCGCTTTTCGCACCCTGAGCTACGCCCAAGGCATTGGTGAAAAGTTGCGAAACGTCGTCGATGATTTTGTTTCGGGTCTGCACGGGTGGGTTCTCCTGATACCTGCCGACATTGGATATGGGCGTTGTTCGTGGGTTTGCCAAGCCGTCGCTTGACTTGACGGTCGGTGTTCGAGATGCATGGCACAGTTCAAAAATGGCGGTGAAATGGTTTTTTCAATAGCTTTTCCTGATATCGCCCCGGAACTTTTTTCATTCGAAGTTTTCGGATTCACGCTTGCTCTTCGCTGGTATGCGCTGGCTTACGTTGCCGGCATTCTTGTCGGTGCCTGGCTGATTGCCAGAATGGCCCGTCGACCGGCTCTTTGGGCCAACAGAAAACCGCCGCTGCAGCCAAAACACGCCGAAGCACTGGTGACCTGGATGGTGCTCAGCATCATCCTGGGCGGCAGACTTGGATTCGTTTTGTTCTATCAGCCGGAATATTATCTGGCGCATATTTCGGAAATTCCACGTGTCTGGCAGGGCGGGATGTCGTTTCATGGCGGTTTCATCGGCGTCATGTTCGGGCTGGTCCTGTTTGCCCGGGTTTACAAAGTGGCATTGTCGAGTCTGGGCGACTGCATGGCTGCGGTGACGCCCCTGGGCATCCTGTTCGGCAGGCTGGCCAATTTTGTCAACGCCGAGCTGTGGGGTCGTCCGACCGACCTGCCTTGGGGCGTGCTATTTCCCGGCGAGCTTGCCCAAGCCTGTACCAATGTTGCTGAAGGTTGCGCCCGCCATCCCAGCCAATTGTACGAGGCGGGGCTCGAAGGGCTGCTGTTATTTGCGGTGATGATGTGGCTTGTTTGGCGGCACGGGGCGTTGAAAGCACCGGGAAGGCTTATTGGCGTATTTTTCCTCGGCTATGGCGCCGCGCGCACTTTTGTTGAATTCTTCCGACAGGCCGATGAGCAATATATTTCTGCCGACAACCCGTTGGGTTACGTTGCCCAATTCGGTACCACGGGCATAAGCATGGGCCAGCTTCTCTCAATTCCGATGATCGTGATTGGAATTGCGGTTTTGGCTAGGTCACGTCGGGTTGAATGACACCGCTTGAACAGATCATCAGGCGACGAATCGCACAATCAGGGCCGATCAGTGTTGGCGACTACATGGACATGTGTCTTTCGCATCCGCAATACGGCTACTACATCACGCGCGATCCGTTCGGT
>JAYTCN010000006.1:0-6003 GCA_043736475.1 Paracoccaceae bacterium | reverse complement strand
TCTATCTGGTCTCGACTCCGATTGGAACGGCTGGCGACATTACCCTTCGTGCACTCGATATTCTGACAAACGTCGACGTTATCGCGGCGGAGGACACCCGGCAGGCCCGCAAGATTATGGATATTCACGGTATCCACCTCGGCGATCGCCGTCTGTTGCCCTATCATGACCACAATGGCGCGATGCAGCGCCCGCGCCTTCTGTCGCTGATACAGGCGGGCAAGTCGGTTGCCTATGTTTCAGATGCGGGAACACCCCTGATCGCCGATCCCGGCTACAAGTTGGCACAAGCATTGATCGGCGCCGGCTTGCCCGTGACGTCGGCTCCCGGCCCGTCAGCATTGCTGGCCGCGCTCAGTGTCGCGGGCCTGCCGACCGATCGTTTTCTCTTCAGTGGTTTCCTGCCACCCAAACAATCCGCAAGACGAAGGACTTTGAACGAGATGTCGGCGATCAAAGCGACGCTGGTGTTCTACGAATCGCCGAAACGATTGCCGGGTTGCCTGACCGACATGGCGAAGATTCTGGGTAACCGGCAGGCCGCTGTCTGCCGTGAATTGACAAAGAAGTTTGAGGAAATCCGTCGCGATCCGCTCGACGTTCTGGCGCTGCACTACGCGAACCAGACGGCAAAGGGCGAAATAGTCATTGTGGTCGGACCGCCGGGAAATGCTCAGGATTCACCCGAAAATCTCGACGATTTGATCGAATCTTCACTCGAATCACAGTCTGTTAACGACACTGCAAGATATCTCTCATCCAAATACGATCTGCCGCGTAAGATGATCTATGACCGCGCCGTTGTTTTGAAAAGTGACAAAGAATGAGCCGAACCGAAACTGGCAGCAGATCGTACTACAATGGCATCATGGCTGAAGGGCTGGCAGCACAGATCTACCTTTCCCGCTCGGCCACCGTTTTGGAACAGCGGACCCGCATCGGCGGAAGCGAAATCGACATGATCGTTCGTGACGCCGATCAAACCGTGTTTATCGAAGTCAAAGCCCGCAGAACTCTGGCTGAAGCTGCTTTCGCGGTGTCGCCGCGCCAGTCAGCGCGATTGGCAATCGCTGCGCAGACCTGGCTTGAACGCGAGGGTCGCATGGACGACGATATACGCTTTGATGTGGTCCTCGTGGATCGTCACGGCAACAGCGAGATTCTCGAAAACGCGCTCAGTTTCGATACTTGACCAAGTCCACCACTTGCAACGCGGACAAACCTGAGCCACCTCTGTCGCCAGTCGTGCCGCGCGGGGAACAGTATGGGCCTAAAAGTCGCCATCCAGATGGATCCGATCCAATCGGTCAGCATCAACGCCGATTCAACCTTTCGCATCGCGGAAGAAGCGCAGTCTCGCGGGCACGAACTGTTCTATTACACCCCCGACAAACTGGCCTTTGCGTCCGGTCGCGTTACCGCTCGAGGCTGGCCGCTTGTCGTGCGCCGGGAGCTTGGCAATCACTTCGCTTTGGGCGAGTTTCAGACAATCGACCTTGCCACACAGGATGTCGTCTGGTTGCGGCAAGACCCGCCGTTCGACATGGGCTACATAACTACGACGCACATTCTTGATCTGATCCACCCGAAAACTTTGGTGGTCAACGATCCGACTTGGGTACGAAACTATCCCGAGAAATTGCTCGTGCTGCAATTCCCCAACCTGACACCGCCAACCATGATCGCCCGCGATCTTGCCGCGCTGCGCGAGTTCAAGCACCAGCACGGTGATATCATTCTCAAACCGCTTTATGGCAACGGCGGCGCCGGAGTGTTTCGCCTTGACCCCGCAGACCGCAACCTCAACGCCCTGCACGAGCTGTTCACCGGTATCAACCGCGAACCGTTGATCGCCCAGAAATTTCTTCCTTCCGTCGCCAAAGGCGACAAAAGGATCATTCTGGTCGATGGCAAGGCTGTCGGCGCAATCAACCGCGTTCCGCAGGCCGGCGAAGTCCGGTCAAACATGCATGTCGGCGGCCGACCGGAAAAGGTCGAGATGACCAAACGTGACCACGAAATCTGCGCCGCCATCGGCCCACTGCTGCGCGAAAAGGGCCAGATTTTCGTCGGCATCGATGTCATCGGCGACTGGCTGACCGAAATCAACCTGACCTCGCCAACCGGTATTCAGGAACTGGAACGGTTTGACAGGATCAACGTCGCCGAAATGATCTGGCTGGCCATAGAGAACCGGCGCGCCGGATAAACGGCGCGCTTGTTTTAATGGACGAGTTTTGGTCTGAGCATGGGCTTTGCGTGACCGCCAATACTAAGGCCGCCTGCCCCGCCATTGATCGGAACGGTCGCGCCGTCCAAGACTTCACCGGATAGCAGCAGCTCGGCCAGCGGATTTTGCAATTCGCGCTGAATCACGCGTTTCAGAGGCCTTGCTCCATAAATCGGATCGTAGCCTTGATCTGCCAACCATTTTCGCGCTGCATCGTCGATCGCAAGGGTGATTTTTCGGGCTTCAAGGCGCCATGCCAGTAGTTGCAGCTGGATCTTCACAATCGCGTCCATGTCGGCGCGTGACAGACGGTCAAACACGATTTGTTCGTCCAGCCGGTTCAGAAATTCGGGCCGGAAATGCACGCGCACGGCCTCCAGAACTTCGGCTTTCGCCACCGCCATGTCGCTGGACACTGACAATGCCTGCGAGCCCAAATTGGACGTAAGAACGATCAGCGTATTCTTGAAATCGACCACGCGGCCCTGACCGTCGGTCAATCTTCCGTCGTCGAGCACCTGCAGCAGAACGTTGAAAACGTCCGGGTGAGCTTTTTCGACTTCGTCGAACAGGATGACTTGATAGGGCTTGCGGCGAACGGCTTCGGTCAGCGCACCACCTTCGTCGTATCCAACATAGCCGGGAGGGGCGCCAATCATACGGGCAACCGAATGCTTCTCCATGTATTCCGACATGTCGATCCGAACCATTGCCGCGTCATCGTCGAAAAGGAATTGTGCCAGCGCCTTGGTCAATTCAGTTTTGCCCACACCCGTCGGCCCAAGAAACAGAAACGACCCCATCGGACGATTGGGGTCAGACAGACCCGCACGCGACCGTCGTACCGCATTGGACACAGCGGTGACCGCCGCGGATTGACCGATGACTCTTTTGCCAAGCTCCGCTTCCATTCGCAAAAGTTTGGCGCGCTCGCCTTCCAGCATGCGGTCGACCGGAATGCCGGTCCACCGCTCTACCACGCCAGCGATATGCTCGGGGGTTACCGCCTCTTCGACCATTACATCGGAACCAGCCGCTTCCGCCTCAACCAGCCGCTTTTCCAGCCCCGGAATGACGCCATAGGTCAATTCACCCGCCTTGGCGAAATCGCCCATGCGCTGGGCCTGCGCTAGGGTCGCCCGCGCCTGATCCAATTCTTCCTTGATGTCGCGTGCCCCGGCCAACTTGTCACGCTCGGCCTGCCAACGCGCCGTCATGTCGGTGGAACGCTGTTTCAACTCTGACAACTCGCGTTTCAACGTCGCCAGCCGGTCTTTCGAGGCGGCATCCTTTTCCTTCTCCAGCGCCGCTTCCTCGATCTGCTTTTGCATCAGTTCGCGGTCTATCGCGTCAAGCTCCTCTGGTTTGGAATCCACTTCCATCCGCAGCCGCGAGGCCGCTTCGTCCATCAGGTCGCTCGCCTTGTCGGGCAGAAAACGATCGGTGATATAGCGGTGGCTCAGGGTCGCCGCCGCCACCAATGCCGAATCCATGATGCGGATACCATGGTGTAGCTCGTACTTTTCCTTGATGCCGCGCAGGATCGATATGGTGTCGGTGACACTCGGTTCCGACACCATCACCGGCTGAAACCGCCGCGCCAGGGCGGCATCTTTTTCGACATGCTTTCGGTATTCGTCCAGCGTAGTCGCGCCAATGCAATGCAACTCGCCGCGCGCCAGTGCCGGTTTCAGCAAGTTGGACGCATCCATTGCGCCATCGGCCTTGCCAGCGCCGACCAAGGTGTGCATCTCGTCGATGAACAAGATGATCTCGCCCGCCGCCGCCGTCACCTCGGCCAGCACCGCCTTCAGCCGTTCCTCGAACTCGCCGCGGTATTTCGCCCCGGCAATGATCGCCCCCATGTCGAGCGCCATCAGCCGCTTGCTGGCAATGGAATCGGGCACGTCACCATTGACAATCCGCAGCGCCAGCCCTTCGGCAATGGCGGTCTTGCCCACACCGGGTTCGCCGATCAGCACCGGATTGTTCTTGGTCCGCCGGGTCAGCACCTGCATGGTGCGACGGATTTCCTCGTCACGACCGATGATCGGGTCGATCTTGCCCGCGCGCGCGGCCTCGGTCAGGTCGCGGGCGTATTTCTTCAGCGCATCATAACTCTGTTCGGCACTCGCTGAATCGGCCGTCCTGCCCTTTCGAATGTCGTTGATCGCCGAGTTCAGCCCCTGCGCGGTTACTCCGCCCTCTTTAAGAGCCTTTTCCGCCTCGGATTTCGTTACTGCCAATGCAGTCAACAGCCGTTCGACTGGCACAAAGGAATCGCCCGCCTTCAAGGCCAACTTTTCCGCCTCGGCAAATACTTTGGCCGTTGCGCCATCGAGGTAGAGCTGATCGTGACCGGTGACTTTCGGCTGCTTGCCAAGCGCGAGTTCGACTGCCTGCAACACAGCCAGCGGGTCGCCCCCTGCCGCTTTGATCAGATTTGCCGATAGTCCCTGATCGTCGTCCAGCAAGACTTTGAGCAGATGTTCGGGCAAGAAACGCTGGTGGTTTTCCCTTTGGGCAATCGTCTGCGCCGCTTGCACGAATCCGCGTGCCCGCTCGGTGAACTTCTCGAAGTTCATGGTGTATTCCTTTCAAGCGTCCGACCCGATTGCGTCTGCAAAAGCCCGCACCGGATGACCTGCGTTCAATGGCCACCCGATTGGCGCGGCCCGTTGCCAATCACATGGGGTTTGAATGTACATGTCTCAAGGGTCAATTGCCTTGATTTCGGTCAATCGGACGGGCTAACGGAAGCGGTGGGAAAGGCATTTGCATGCAAGCCAAAGACCGACTGATCGTAGCTCTCGACTTGCCGAATGCCCTCGAGGCTTTGCGGTTGGTCGAACGTCTGGGCGATGACGTGACCTTTTACAAAATCGGCCTTGGAATGCTGACCGGCGGTGGGCTGGCGTTGGCCGATGAATTGAAATCATCGGGAAAGCGAGTTTTTCTAGATCTGAAATTATTCGATATCGGCGCAACGATCACGCGCGCAGTGCGCGGCCTGGCGCAGTATGATCCGGATTTTCTGACCGTTCACGGTGACCCGCAAGTTGTCAGCGCGGCGATCGAGGGACGCGGGCCGGCCGCAACCCGGATACTCGCCGTTACCATCCTGACTTCGCTGGACCGAACCGACCTTGACCGATCTTTGATCCGTGCCGGCTCTGTGCAAGAGATCGCCGTTGAACGCGCCCGTCAGGCATTTGTCGCGGGCGCTGATGGGGTAATCTCCGCCCCGCAAGAGGCCGCGCCGATCCGCGCCTTGCCCGAGGCAAAGGGCAAACTCATCGTCACCCCCGGCGTGCGACCGGCCGGGGCTGCGGCCAATGACCAGAAACGCGTTGCGACGCCGGCGGAAGCCATCCGTGGCGGGGCAGATCACATTGTTGTCGGGCGTCCGATTTGGGGAGCCGCCGATCCCGTGGCCGCTGCCAGGGCGATTCAGCGCGAATTAGGTTGAGGTTTCAGTCAATCCCAGCTGGAAACCAACTCTGCCGGACGGGCGACTACGGCCACTTGGCCAATGGCGGCAGGCTCATCAACACAGCTTCGACATTGTGCCCGGATTCAAGCCCGAACTTTGTTCCCCGGTCATACACGAGGTTGAATTCGGCATAGCGCCCACGCTTGACCAGTTGCCAATCGCGCTCGGCTTCCGTCCAGGTTTCAAACATCCGCTTTCTTACGATGGGAACATAGGCCTGCAAGAAAGCGCGGCCGACGTCTTGGGTAAACGCAAAGTCCTTTTCCCAGTCGCCTGAATC
>JAYTCN010000005.1:0-2544 GCA_043736475.1 Paracoccaceae bacterium | reverse complement strand
TATTCCAGCTGGTCGCTGCGCGGCTGGCTGATGTTCGCGAAATTCGGCATCCCGGTCACCTTGCGCGAAGGTCGTCTCTACACCGATGCAATCCCGAAAATGCTGGCCGATTTCGGCGGCGCCCGGATGGTTCCGGCCGTCACCCACAGCGACGGGCTGGTGGTCTGGGATTCGCTGGCGATTGCCGAAACGCTGGCCGAGCGCCACCCGCAAGCCGGCCATTGGCCGCAAGACCCGGCGGCCCGAGCCCTGGCGCGCTCGATCTGCGCCGAAATGCATTCCGGTTTTCCGGCCCTGCGCAACGCCTGCCCGATGAACCTGCATCACCAATGGCAGGGCTTTGCCGAAACCCCGGCGCTGCGCAAGGATCTGGACCGGATCGAACTTTTGTGGCGCTCGGCACGACAGAAATACCGGCCAAGCGGCCCGTGGCTGTTCGGAAAGTATTCCGCCGCCGACGCCTATTTCGCCCCGGTGGCAGCACGGGTCGCGGCCTATGCCCTGAAAGTTTCGCCGGACAGTCAGGCCTATGTCGCCGCCCATCTTGCCGATCCGGCGTTTCGGCAATGGCGGCGCGAGGGCCTGGCAGCGTTTTTTGAGCAACCGAGCTATGAGATGCACCTGCCGCACGGCGACTGGCCGGGTCCGGTTTAAACCCGCAGACTCCAAACTGTAACCACGCGTTAACCAAACCTAAAGCCTCTGCCGCGATTGTACCGCTTCCAGCAGGGGACAACCATGATCGCTCGGGCCTATACGGTGGCGTTTCAGGGCGTGGAGGCCCGCATTGTCGAGGTCCAGTGCGCCGTTGCCCCGGGCCTGCCCGCCTTCAACCTGGTCGGCCTGCCCGACAAGGCGGTCAGTGAAGCCAAGGAACGGGTGCGCGCCGCCCTGACCTCGCTCGGCATCGCCCTGCCCGCCAAGCGGATCACCGTCAATCTCTCCCCCGCCGACTTGCCGAAGGAGGGTTCGCATTTCGACCTGCCGATTGCGCTGGCCGTGCTGGCCGCCATCGACGTATTGCCCAAGGAAGAGGTCGCCCGCCAGGTGGCCTTGGGCGAACTGTCGCTCGACGGCACCCTGATCGCGGTGATCGGGGCCTTGCCGGCGGCGGTTGCGGCGGCGGCGGCCGATTGTTCGCTGATCTGCCCGAAGGCCTGCGGGGCCGAGGCGGCCTGGGTCGAGGCGGTGCAAGTCATCGCGCCCGCCAGCCTCCTGGACCTGATCAACCATTTCACCGGTCGGGCGGTCATCGCGCCCGCCGAACCGGGCGAGGTGTTCAACACGTCGCTGGCCCGCGACATGCGCGACGTCAAGGGCCAGGAACGCGCCAAACGGGCGCTGGAAGTGGCGGCCGCCGGGCGGCATCATTTCTTCATGGTCGGCGAGCCGGGATCGGGCAAGTCGATGATGGCCGCCCGCCTGCCCGGCATCCTGCCGCCGCTGGCCCCCGACGAAGCGCTTGAAACCTCGATGATCCATTCGCTGGCCGGATTGCTCGCGGAAGGCGGGATCAACCGCGCCCGCCCGTTCCGCGCCCCGCATCACACCGCCTCGATGGCGGCCATCGTTGGCGGCGGCCGCGACGCCAAGCCGGGCGAGATCAGCCTTGCCCACCACGGCGTGCTGTTTCTCGACGAATTCCCCGAATTCGCCCGGCCGGTGCTGGAAACCCTGCGCCAGCCGGTCGAGACCGGCGATGTGGTGGTGGCGCGGGCCAACGCGCATGTGCGCTACCCGTGCAAGTTCATGCTGGTCTGCGCCTCGAACCCGTGCAAATGCGGCTATCTGGCCGATCCGTCGCGGGCCTGCCCGCGGGCGCCGGTGTGCGGGCAGGATTATCTCGGCCGGATTTCCGGCCCGCTGATGGACCGCTTCGACATCCGGATGGAAGTGCCGCCGGTCTCGGTTTCCGACCTGTCGCTGCCGCCGGCCGCCGAAGGCTCGGCCGAGATCGGGGCAAGGGTGGCGCAGGCCCGCGACCTGCAACGGCAGCGGTTCAAGGATCACCCGGGCATCGCCTTGAACTCGGAAGCGGAGGGCGACTTGCTCGACGAAATCGCCAGACTTGATGCCGAGGGCAAAGATCTGCTCAACCGCGCCACCGAAAAGTTCCGCATGACCGCGCGCGGCTATCACCGCATCCTGCGCGTCGCCCGGACCATTGCCGATCTCGACCGGTCAGCAAATGTGCGCAAGCCGCATCTGGCCGAGGCGATCGGCTATCGGATGGCATTGTAACGCCGGAAATCGCAAACTGTCCGACGGAAAAACATGCTGGACCCGTTGAAGTCTGGCATAGCCAACCGACAGGACCCAAAATGCCAGAAATTCATCGCCGCTCCTTGCTGAAAGCCCTTTCACTCGTTCCCCTTGGTGCCCTGCCGCTTTGGGCCCAAAAGGCCGCCGCCGAGGCCGGCCTTGTCACCGGCAATGTCTGCCTTGTTTCACCCGAAACCACCGCCGGACCGTTCTACATCGACCCCAAGCTGATCCGGGCTGACATCACCGAAGGCAGGCCCGGTGTGCCGCTCGGCCTGACGC
>JAYTCN010000004.1:0-6011 GCA_043736475.1 Paracoccaceae bacterium | reverse complement strand
CCGCTCGCGCGCCGTCAGCTTGCCCTTGGCATGCTGCGCCGCAATCCGCTCCGCCCCGCCGCCAAGCCGCGCCTCGGCCCGCCGGGCCTCCAGTTCCTTCAGGATGTCGTTCATGCCTCTCCCCGGCGGTTTTCCGGCAGACTAGGGGAAAGACTTGCACGAAAGAAGCCCTGGTGTCTTTGTCGCCCAAATACTCGCGGCAGGCCTGGGCAGGTCATGCAAGGGACCCTGTGCCTCGGCCGCCTTCCGGCCGGGACTGGGCGTTGGGCGCAAGTAATCCTTGCACAATAATTCGCAAAGCCCGACAATAAAGCCAGGGTCGCATGTCGAGGTTGATGATGCGCGGACTCCTGTTCTATGCGACCATCGTGTTCGCAGTTGTGCCTTATTCGGTCGTTTCACAAGACGTGCAGGCGGCCCGTCGTTTCCTTGACTCCGGCGACTACGAGGCGGCACTGCGTGAGTTGCGGTCGCTCGCCGAACAGGGGAACGCTGAGGCGCAGTCCGGTCTCGGCGTCATGTACGAGAATGGCAAAGGCGTACCCAAGGACCATTCCGAAGCGGTGAAATGGTACCGGCTGGCCGCCGAACAGGGCTGGGCACCCGCGCAGTACAGTCTCGGCGTTGCGTATGCCGGTGGCTTGGGCGTGCCCAAGGACCTTTCCGAAGCTGCGAAATGGTTCCAGTTCGCAGCCGGGCATGGCAATCCGGATGCGCAGTTCCATCTCGGTTTCATGTATGCAGGTGGCCGAGGCGTGCCCGAGGACGATGCAGAAGCGGCGAAATGGTACCGGCTGGCGGCCGGGCAAGGCCATGCGGCAGCGCAGTTCAATCTCGGCTCCATGTACGCGAACGGTATCGGCGTACCCAAGGACGATGCCGAGGCCCTGCGTTGGTTCCGATTGGCGGCTGGACAGGGCGACGCAATCGCCCAGAACCATCTCGGCTTCATGTACGAGAATGGCACAGGCGTACCCAAGGACGATACCGAAGCAGTGAAATGGTACCGGCTGGCGGCCGAACAGGGCGATGCCATCGCCGAGACCAACCTCGGCCTAATGTACGCGAACGGTATCGGCGTGCCCGAGGACCATTCCGAAGCCGTGAAATTGTACCGGCTGGCGGCCGAACAGGGCTATGCCAACGCCCAGAACAATCTCGGCGTTATGTTTGTCACCGGCAGGGGAGCCCCCCAAAACAATGTTGCAGCACACATGTGGTTTGACCTGGCAGACGCTGCGGGCGCAGAAACGGGGCGCGCAAATCGCGAAAAAATTGCCACCAGCATGACCACCGCCGAAATCGCCGAAGCCCAGCGCCGGGCCAAGGTCTGCCTCGCCTCCAACTACGCCGACTGTGACTGACGTCGCGGCCTCCTCCCCATTGCCGCGTTCGCCCTGCACATCTAGATTTGCCATAAGGTTCGCGAACGGGAGAATCCCTTGACCACCCCGGACAACGCCCGCACCATGACCACCGGCTATTCCGGCACGCCTTTGGCCAAGAAACTTGGCCTGAAAGACGGCTTTCGGGTGACATTCCACCACATGCCCGCCAGTGTCCGCGCCGACATTTCGCGCGCCAGCCTGTCGCTTGCCGAAACAACCACTGCCCCGCTCGACCTGATCCACATCTTCGCCACCAGCCGGGCCGAATTGGCGGCCACGCTGGCAGACGCCAGAAACACCATCACTCAAAACGGAACCATCTGGGCTTCTTGGCCAAAAAAAGCCTCCAAACTCCCCACCGACATCACCGAAGACACGATCCGCGACCTCGCCTTCCCGCTTGGCCTCGTCGATGTCAAAGTTTGCGCGGTCGACGAAGTCTGGTCCGGCCTGAAACTGGTGATCCGCAAGGAATTGCGCGGTCAGGCCCTTGGGAAAATGCTGTTCAGAAAATAGCTGAACGCGCGCAGCTTGGGCAATTCTCCCGACTCCGTCAGCAATATTTCCAGAAATCGTTCCAATTGCCGATGTTTGTACAATGCGTGCAAAAACGCATGCTGGACTTGCCCGAAGACCGGATAGAGCTTGATCCCGGGGCAACAGGATGCCGCAAGTCTGGCGTCGGCAGCGTCGCCCGCCGATCCGGCGGCGTAGGTGCAGATCAGCAGCTTGGCCCGCTGCGCCGTGCATCCGCACAATGAATTGTAGGCCGTGACCCGTTTTTTGGACAGCGACGGCAAACGCAAAACGTCATATGGAAATCGGCCGCCGATCGAGATTCCCCGATCTGCCTGCATCAGATCGGCCAATTGCAGCGCCGGAAATGCCCCGCCACTGACACCCAAAACCTGAACCTTCTGATAGGCGTCTGCTTTGAATTTGGCACGGATGCCGGTCGCGACTTCTGGCAGACTGTCGCCCAGTCCAACGACTCCGGTCCGATATTGAATGCGCGATGCCGACGCCAAAAACAACACGTCCATAGGCCGTTCGGGCAGGCAATCAAGGATGATGGACAGCGACGCAAAAAGGCGTCCGCCGTTGCCAGATACCAGAATCAGCAGGGATTTCTGCTCCCTGGCGCCGTCTTGCTCATAGAATCGCACGAACGGGTTGACTTCCGTAGTCCTAAAGACCGGCGTCTTGCGCCACCAGTTCAGGTGCTTCCAGTAAAAATGCGACCAATATGCCGCCGTCTTGCGGAAATTTTTTCGGTGCTGTCGGTAGGCGGGCAAATCAAGCGAACGATAGAGTTCGGTCATTTGCGCCGGGGCCAGCAGATTGCTGGCTCTCGTCGCCACGGAGGTATAGTCGATCGGACGCCGGCAGGCCGCGATTTCGGCCAGCACCGCCTCGACTTGACTCATGCGCGGGCGCTCGCCCGCTGGTCCAGCATCGCGACAAACGCAGTCAACGTCGGATAATCCTCGAGGTCGGACATTTCGATTTCGATATCCAGGGCTTCTTCGACCTGAAAACAAAAATCCGTGCCGTCAATGCTGTCACCGCCCAAGTCGGCAAAGTTGAAATCCTTGGAGTCAACCAATGCCGCCAACGCCGGATCGCCCTCGATGTTGAAAACGTCGCGGATGGCGTTCCGCACAACCGTTCTAGCTCTTTCGCTCATTCACTCACCTCGACGAAAACGTATTGCGGAATGGCAAAGACACGATTCAGGGTCGGTCCGGACTCAACTTTGACCACGCGTATCGGCAATTGCGCCAAGGTTGTCATCAGATCACGCCAAAAAGCCAAAAAGAAGCCGCGGCCAAGGCACATGTGCCGACCGATGCCGAACAAGGTCGCCGCATCGCCGTCGCGCGTCAAAGCCGACATGTCCGACCGCAGCACCGTTCCGGCGGCCAGCGCATGTCTGCCATGCTGAACCGGACACGACGCAATTCTTTCGATAAACCGGATGCCCGTTTCAATCGGCAGCACAGGCCAGGCGATCTGCGAAAAGGCCCTGCCCGCATTGTCGGTCAGGATTTTTGCAAGATTGGCCAGCAGCAGACCCTGTGATGCATCGTTGGCAAGCACGGCAAACATGAGGTTCGTACCAATCTGGTCATCGTCGGCGTCGGGAAGGGCCTTGCGCATTTCTGCCGTTATTCGGCCAATCTCCTGGTCCAGCAACCGGCGCTTGCGCAAGCTCGCCGACGGATCAAAAATCAGCGACGGACTGACCTTGACCTCGACACCCGACAGATCTTTGACCATGGCCGCAACGATCGGTTCGGCGATATCGGCAACAAGATCGAATTTTCGGCGGGTCAAAAAGACCTCGGCCGCCAGATCGGAATAGCGCTGTCGTCCGTTTTTCAGCGCTTCGCTCGTCGACTGAAGTTGTTTTGATGCCAGGTTGCGCAAGTAGATATGGCGTTCACCGTCATGCGCGACCGGCAGATAGCGCAAAGCAAATTCGATATTTGCAAAATCGCGCCCCGACCTTCCTTTCAGATGTTCATAGCCCCTGCCGTACCGCGCAACGGTATAGTCGGCATCGGCAAGCACCGAACGTATCTGCCGCGCGTCGACGACCGGGCAAACCGCGTTTCGCGTTCCAGTGGATTCCTGTTTATCCGCAGGGATGTTCAAGCTGCATCTGTCCCGAAATCAGTGCGCCAGTCGCCTGGACCTGGCCATGAAATGCAAAGAATAGCGGGCATAAGCAATATCGTCGATGGCATGACGAATTGAAATCGCAATGTTTTCGGATCTTTGCCTCCGGATTTTCCGTCGGCCTGGTCAAACAGGGTCGGAAATGTCCGATCAATTGCACCTGAAAATTTCCCGGCTGGTCACAAACGTCTCAGTTTTTTACCACATTATCAAAGCTTTGCTCGGCAAAGTTCACCTATTCTCTCGTCTGGCCGCGCGCCGGATCCGCTTCGTTCAAAACCGGAACAGTCTTTCACGGCAAGAAACGCCGACTGTTGCATAAGTTCAGGATACACCAAATGCGACCAGCACGCCTCTGCGTCGTTTCCATGCTCGGGCTGTCGGCCTGTACCGACCGGTTGGTAAATGTTTCGTCATCGTCGGCAACGACACCGCCGTGACCATGCTGAACTTTTACGCGTCGAACACGGCGACATCGACCTGGGAAGAAGAGATCCTGGGTTCCGAGGTATTGCCATCGGGATTGTCAGTGAACAACAATATTGATGGCGGCACCGGGGCCTGCATGTTCGACCTGAAAGCCGTGTTCACGGATGGTGATGCGGTGATCCGCAACAACTTCAGCGTCTGCACCGAAACCGGTTGGAGCGTATTCGAATCCTGATCGATTGCACCGGGCCGGAGCGATCCGGCCCCGCCTCACATCTGCGCCAGCACTTCGTCCGTCAGTTCCGCATTGGCCGTGACATGCTGGACGTCATCGTCATCCTCCAGCACTTCGATCAGTTTCATCAGCTTTTGGGCATCTTCGAGATCCAGCGACGTGGTCGTCGCCGGCTTCCAGATCAACTTGGCCGTTTCGGCCTCGCCCAGATCAGTTTCCAACGCCGTTGAAACGTCATTCATCGATTCAACCTGACAATAGATCCAGTGACCTTCCTCATCGCTTTCCACGTCATCCGCCCCGGCCATGATCGCCGCCTCCAGCATGTCGTCGGCCGAGCCTGCCCGCACCGGATACATCACCTCGCCGACCCGTTGAAACATGAAGGATACCGCACCGGTCTCGGCCAGGTTGCCGCCGTGCTTGGCAAACGTCGCCCGCACATTCGACGCCGTTCGGTTGCGATTGTCGGTCAGCGCCTCGACGATCACCGCAATGCCAGCCGGGCCATAGCCCTCGTAGCGGATTTCCTCGTAAGCAACGCCGTCATTCGCTTCCGATTTCCTGATCGCCCGCTCGATGACGTCGCGCGAAACCGAATTCACCCGCGCCTCCTTTACCGCCAGTCGCAAACGCGGATTCTTGTCGGGATCGGGGTCCCCCATTTTCGCCGCCACCGTGATTTCTTTCGAAAGCTTTGAGAAAAGTTTTGAGCGTGCGGCATCCTGGCGTCCTTTGCGGTGCTGGATATTCGCCCATTTTGAATGGCCCGCCATCGGTGTCTCCGTCGTCAAATTCCCATATTTCGCGGTGCTATAGCAAAGCCCGCCGGTCTGGATCAAGTCACTGCTTGGCCGCTCGACGACGAGGGCGCTATCGGTCGCACCAGCGCGATCCCGGCCATCATCATGGCAAATGCCCCCCAGACCCATCCCGAATAGCTCTCGCCCAAAATGAGAATGGCCCAGCAAACGCCGGTCGCGGTCACCAGATAGGACACTTGCGCCGCAAAAACCGAGCCGGCCTGGCCGACCATCCAGACGTAGCCAGAATAGGCAATCCCGTGCAGAATCGAACTCGCCAGCAGCGCGTACAAGGCGGCATCCCAGGGCCTGAGCACATCAACCCAGGCGTCGGTGACCCACACCAATGGCAGCACAAGAACGATGCCCACAAGCGAAGAACCCAGCAGAACTTGCACCGGGTCCAACCCGCTGGTGCCGCGCCAAGCCAGAAAATTGCCCTCAAATGCATAGGACATCGGGGCGAACAATGCG
>JAYTCN010000003.1:0-6012 GCA_043736475.1 Paracoccaceae bacterium | reverse complement strand
GCCGGCGATGATGCGCATTCAACCCAGCAATTTCAGGTCGGACGCCGGATCGGCGATGGCCGGCGCCGGTGGTGAAATTCCGGCCTCGATCCAGCGCTTGCCGGTCATGTAGGCGCGCGGATCGTTCATGGCATCGACCGCCAGCAGGTGCTTGCCGCGATAGTACCAGACCGACTGCGCACCGGCTTTGGCCCCCGGTCGCACGACGGTACGATCATAGCCGCTGTTCAACCCGGCGATCTGCAATTTGACATCGTACTGGTCGGACCAGAACCACGGCCTGGCCAGATAAGGAGCGCCGTCACCCAACATCGCGGCGGCGACGGCCTCGGCCATGTCAATGGCGTTGGGCACGCTTTCCAGCCGCACCCGGCCGCTGCGACAGGGAAACGACGCGCAATCGCCTGCGGCAAATATGGCGGGGTCCGAGGTGCGGCCCTGTTCGTCGGTGCGGATGCCGTTGTCCAGGGCCAATCCGGCGGCTTCGGCCAGACTGGTATCGGGCACGATGCCGACGCCGCAGACCACGCAGTCGACCGCAAGCGCCGAACCATCGGCCAGCAGCGCCCGCTGCACCCGTCCCGGCCCGTCGAGGCGGGTCAGGCCGATCCGCTCGCGGATGTCGACGCCGTGGGCCCGGTGCAGGGCGCGGAAATAATCGCTGGTGGCCGGGGCGGCGACGCGCTGTAAAATCCGCTCGGCCATCTCGATGACGGTGACCTGCATGCCGCGCATCCGGGCCACGGCGGCGGCCTCGAGCCCGATATAGCCGCCGCCAACGATCAGGATCTTGCGACCCTGGCGAAATTCCATGGCCATGGCATCGACATCGGCCAGCGTGCGCACCGCATGGACCGCGGCAAGATCACCGCCGACCGACGCCGGCAACAGGCGCGGGCGCGCGCCGGTGGCAAGGACCAGCTGGGCATAGGCCAGCGCCGTGCCATCCGCCAGCGCAACCGTCTTTTTCGCCCGGTCGATGGCCAGAACCGCGACGCCGATGCGCAGGTCGATCGCCTGTTCGGCATAAAAACTGAGCGGGCGCAGGTACAGACGCCCGACTTCCATCTCGCCCAGCAGATACTTCTTCGACAACGGCGGGCGCTGGTAGGGCGGGGCCGGTTCGGCGCCAATCAGGGTCAAGGCACCGGCATAGCCCAGTGTCCGCAGCCTGGCCACCAGCGACGCCCCGGCCTGTCCGGCACCGATCACGACAATTCCGGCCATGCTGCCCCCTGTTATCTGCCGGTTTGACCCTATATGAGCGCCCGGAACCCGCGCAACCATTCCCGAGAGATTCGCCCATGCCCGTTACAGTTGGCCAGAAACTTCCCGAAGCAACTTTCGCCGTCCAGACCGCGGACGGACCGGAACAGCTGCGGTTTTCCGAAATCCTGCCCGGCCGGAGAGTGGTGATATTCGCGGTTCCCGGCGCGTTCACCCCGACCTGTGACAGCGCCCATATGCCGGGCTTTGTCCGCACCGCGGATGCCCTGCGGGCCAAGGGTGTGGACGCGATCTATTGCATCGCGGTCAATGACACGCATGTCTTGCGCCATTGGGGCGCAAGCACCGGGGCGACGGCAGCGGGCATCACCATGCTTGCCGATACCGCCAGCGAATTTGCCCGGTTCACCGGCCTGAAGGCCGACACGCCGTCCGAGGGCATGTTCAACCGCAACAAGCGCTATTCGATGCTGGTCGAGGACGGCGTGGTGACGATCTTCAACCCGCAGATCGAGCCGGGCTGCGAGATTTCCGGCGGCGAGCACATGCTGGCGCAGGTGCCGGACTGAACCGGGGTGGCAGAGTCAATCCGCGACCGGTCGCGGTGGAATAGCCGGATTCAGGCTGGAAATGCGGGTTTTCACCCGCCGCCCGGTTTACCGGCAGCGCTGGTCAGCGCGCCGCCGCCCGCCTTCAGCCGGGAAGGCCGGGGTGAAAGCGGACGGCCACCGCACATGGTCAATTTGGCTATGCGGAACCTGACAACCGGGTTAGAATTGGCCAGCAAGCTGTGGTTGGTTGAGTGAATTGAACGATATTCCGGAAGTTTCCCCAGAACTATTTGGCGGTTCGCATTGGTCATGGCGTCGGCACTGGTGGACACATCGCGCGCGCGCAGCGGAATGGGATGTGCCGACGGGCCGCGTCGGCGGCCTGGTCCTGCAATTGCGTCGCCGCGGGCATGTCGCTGACGTCCGGGCAGTATGGATTCTGGTCGCGCTGATCGCCACAATCCTCGTCGGTCTGGCCTATTATATCGGCGTGCCGATCTGGGAACAATATGTCGATGGTCGCAGGGGCACCTTTCAGGTCCAACTGGATGACGCCACAAATCGTGAAGCGGGTTTGGCCACACGCCGCAACGATCTTCGTACAGAAATCATCACCGCCATCACGCCTTTGGCGGAAATCATCCCCTCGGGCACCGAGCAATACCTGTTTGACCTGCTGGCCCTGCCCGACGGCATGACGCTGCTCGCATCGGGCTGGGGCGGGGCGATCACCCGCTCGACCGACGCGGGCGAAAACTGGGGCATTGTGCCCTCGGGCACCGATCAGGACCTGACTGACCTGCTGGCCCTGCCCGACGGCACGACGCTGCTCGCATCGGGCGAGGGCGGGGCGATCACCCGCTCCACCGACGCCGGCGCCAGCTGGGGCGTTCTCCCCTCGGGCACCGAGCAAGGCCTGTTTGACCTGCTGGCCCTGCCCGACGGCAAGACGCTGCTCGCGGCGGGCGGCGGCGGGGTGATAATGCGCATTTCGGACGACAAGGCACAGGCATTGGCCGCTCAGAACATTGATCCCGTCTATGACGTCGCCGGAGAATCCGAGACCTCGCCTTTGCAGGCGTTCTGGGATGACCTGCCGCCACACATCAGGGACAATTCCGGATACAGTGAAATTCGCAGTGAATTGGTGGCAATCGACGGCGAAGCCTCCAGTGCAAAAAAAGCGAGACTCGACGCCACCGCCGCTCGGGAAAAACTGGACAGCGGCACCTTCGACGCAATTGAAAAGCAAGTCGCCTTCGAAGCATTCTTCGAATCCTGCACTGCCATTGCCCCTTCCGCCGGCCAAACCAAATCCTGCACCGATGCCTGGACCGCCCAACAACTGAGCGAAGCCCAGACCTGGTGGCAAACGCTGGCGACTTCGGTGCCGCAAGGTATTTTGCTGTTGTTCCTGTTGGCGACGCTCAGCGGCCTTTACCGCTATAACCTGCGCATCGCCGGGTTTCACCATTCGCGGGCGGATGCGCTGGAATTGCTGGCCACCAGCCCGGCGGCAACGGACATCGACACATTCGTCAAACTCGCCGATACATTGGCCGCCGACAAGGTTTCGTGGGGCAAGGGCAATACGCCCGCCGATCAGGCGATGGAGATTATCAAGGCGCTGGTGTCGCGGAAGCCGGAATAACCGGTTTCGCCCCCGCACCGGCGCGCCAGGCCGCCATTCCGCCCGGTCAAAGGTTAGTTTCTGGCGGCCTGTGGCGACAAACCCGTCACAACCCGGCCAAAAACAGCCCTTTTGCCCCCGTTCCGGCCGGTTTACCCGCATGGTTTGGCCATTAACCCTTGGTCGCCGCGGTCATTTCATCCGTTTCAAAATATCCTCGCCGAAGTCTCCCAGGTTTTCCCATCCGCCCGCAGGCCGTCATTGCCACACCAACTGAAAAGCCGTTGACACGAAATTAACCAGCAGATATTCAGCAATATCAGTGACATAGCGATAGTTTCACGCGGGGGCCAGCTATGCCAGCAGCTTTTCAATCAGACCTTTCGCCGAATTCGACCTTGGGCTCCACAACCCGCGCTCGATCGCCTCGTCCAGCCGCGCCGCGATTTCACCCAAGGCCGCCGGATTGTGCCCGGCGATGAAGGCGCGCACGGCGTCATCCTCGAGAAAAGCCGCATGAACCAGATCGAAATGATGGTTCTTGACCGCCCCCGTCGTGGCCGCGAAGGCGAACATGTAATCCACCGTCGCGGCGATTTCGAAGGCACCCTTGTAGCCGTGGCGCATCACCCCGGCGATCCATTTCGGGTTGACCACGCGGCTGCGAACGACCCTGCCGATCTCATCGTCAAGCGTGCGGATCAGCGGGCGTTCGGGGCGGGAATGGTCGTTGTGATAGATCGGGCGGTCGCGGCCCTGAAGGGTTAATATCGCGGCAGCGGCGCCGCCTTCGAATTGGTAATAATCGTCGCTGTCCAGCAGGTCATGCTCGCGGTTGTCCTGGTTCTGCACCACCGCCTCGACCTGACCCAGCCTTGTTTCCAGCGCCGATCGGGCGTTTTGCCCGCCCGCGCCGCCGCCATAGGCGTAGCCGCCCCATTCCAGATAGGCGTCAGCCAGATCGGCCTTGTTGCCCCACAGCCGCGCGTCGATCAGCGCCTGCAGACCGGCCCCATAGGCGCCGGGCTTCGAGCCAAACACCCGGCGGGCATCGCCCTCGGCGCGGAAACGGGCCGCGGCAGGGTTCAGCTCGGCGGGTTCATCCAGAGCCATGACGGCTTTCGCCGCCGAATCGACCAGATCGATCTGCTGCGGGAAAGCGTCGCGGAAAAAGCCGGAGACGCGCAACGTCACATCGACCCTTGGCCGATCCAGAATGCCCGGCGGCAGGATTTCGAACCCGGTCACCCGGCGACTGGCCGCTTCCCAAACCGGTTTCACCCCCATCAAGGCCAAACACTGGGCGATGTCATCGCCGCCGGTGCGCATGTTCGACGTTCCCCAGGCGGTCAGCAACATGGCACGCGGCCAGTCGCCATGGTCCTGCAAATGCCGCTCGATCAGCAGATTCGCCGATTTCCAGCCCAGCGTCCAGGCGGTCTGGGTCGGCAAGGCGCGGCTGTCGACCGAATAGAAGTTGCGCCCGGTCGGCAGCACGTCCAAGCGCCCGCGTGTGGGCGCGCCAGAGGGTCCAGGAGGCACGAAACGGCCATTCAGGGCGTCCAGCAGCCCAGCCCCTTCATGCGCCCCACAGGCGCGCACAGCGGGCAGGACCACGGCGTGCAGTTCCTCGACCACGGCAATTGTGCGCTTGTTCCGCGGATGCATCTCCAGCCCTTCGACCAGCCGCGCTGCCAGCCATTCGAGACGCTCGACCGTATCGCCGGTGCTGCGCCACGGATCGCCCGATGCCGCAAGCAGCCCTTTCGGTCGTGGGCCGTTCCACCTGGCGGCCATGTCGCAGTCGAGCGGGTCGAAACCGAGCGCCATATCCGCGGCCATTGCCCGCAGCAGCGAGGCATTGCCGCCCTTGCCGTCGCCGCGTGGCACCCGGACCAGCGCCAAGGCCAGATCGCGTTCCAGCGCGCCGGTCGGCGACTGGCCGAACACGTGCAATCCGTCGCGGATCTGCGCCTCTTTCAGCTCGCAGAGATAGGCGTCCAGCCGCGCGAGATCGCTTTTCTCGTCCGCGCCGCCCATGCCCGCGTCCTCGGCAATGCCGCTGGCCGAAGTCAGCGCCAGAATCTCGCGGCGAAGATGGTCAAGCCGCCGCCGGTCAACGCCTGCGGCCTCGTAATACTCATCGACCAGGGCCTCGAGATCGCGCAGCGGACCATAGGTCTCGGCCCGGGTCATCGGCGGGGTCAAATGGTCGATGATCACCGCCTGCGAGCGCCGTTTGGCCTGGGTGCCCTCGCCGGGGTCGTTGACGATGAACGGATAGACATGCGGCATCGGGCCGAGAATGGCTTCGGGCAGGCATTCCGCACTGAGGGCCAGCGCCTTGCCCGGCAGCCATTCCAGATTGCCGTGCTTGCCCATGTGGACGATTGCATCCGCCCCGAACCGGCCGCGCAGCCAGAAATAGAAGGCGAGGTAATGGTGCGGCGGCACCAGATCGGGCGAATGGTAGCTGTCTTTGGGGTCGATATTGTAGCCGCGGGCGGGCTGGATTCCGACCGTGACATTGCCGAATTCCAGCACGGAAAGCACGAAATGGCCGTTTTCAACGAACGGATCGGCCTCGGGTTTTCCCCAGCGATC
>JAYTCN010000002.1:0-6038 GCA_043736475.1 Paracoccaceae bacterium | reverse complement strand
GGCCCAGGGCTTTGTTTCGCCGGACCTGCGGCTGGTCGCGTCCGGCAGCGCCCTGCCGCCGCCCGGCCCGGCCGCCGCGATGCTTGCCGAACGGGCTTTTTGGGCATTGACCGAGACTGCCGACACCGCGCGCGACTATGAAGATTACCTGCGCCGTTATCCCGATGGTGCCTTTGTCGAAGCGGCGCGCGACCGCATCGCCGTGCTGCGGCAGCCGCAAATCGACCCGGTGGCGCAGGGCGAACTTGATCTGGGACTGACGCAAGCCAAGCGGCGGCGGATACAGGAGCAACTGACGGTGCTGGGATATAATCCCCGTGGGGTTGACGGCGTATTCGGCCTTGGCTCGCGCACGGCGATCAAGGCCTGGCAGCGCAACGAGAAACTTGCGCAGACCGGATACCTGACCGGCGAGCAGGTGACGTTGATGGCCCGCCTTGCCAAGATCAGATCGGACGAGATTGCCGTCGAGGCCGAACGCCAGCGGCGCGAGCAGGCGGCGGCCGATGTGGCCTATTGGCGCGCCACCGGCGCCAGCGGGCGCGCCGCCGACCTGCGGGCCTATCTGGCGCGCTATCCCGACGGCATTTATTCAGCCGACGCCGAGGCGGCGCTGGACCGGATCGAACGCGACGACCGCGACGGAGCCGAGCGGGCCGAACAGCTTGCCTGGGACACGGCGCGATCGGAAAACTCGATCCGGTCGTATGAGCGTTATCTGCTGCTTTACCCGCGCGGCGTGTTTGTCGACATCGCCGAAGCGCGGCTGGATGCATTGCGCGGTGACACCAATGCCGGAGGGCAACGCGCCGGGCTGGAGGCGATCGAAGCAAACCTGGGCCTGAACAGGGCCAGCCGCACGCTGGTGGAACGCCGACTGGATTCGCTTGGCCATGAACCGGGTGCGGTGGACGGAACATTTGACCGCAACACGCGCCAGGCGATTCGCCAGTTTCAGCAAAGCCAGCGCATCGAGGTTACCGGCTATCTGAATGCCAACACCGTGCGCCAGCTGATCGTCGTGTCGATTCGCTGAACCCGGGCCCACAAAGCAAAAGGCCGCGCTGCTGGCGCGGCCCGGGCAATCAGACGAAATGCCGGATCAGCCCTGCCGGGCCTTGAAGCGTTTCTGGGTCTTGTTGATCACATAGACCCGGCCCTTGCGGCGCACGATCTGGCAGTCACGATGCCGGTTCTTCAGCGAACGCAGCGAATTTCTGACCTTCATGGCCAACTCCTGTTATCTGGCCGGGGCGACCCTGCCGAAAATCTTTCATCCCGCGCCGAGGGGATGGTGGGCGTAACTGGGATTGAACCAGTGACCCCTTCGATGTCAACGAAGTGCTCTCCCGCTGAGCTATACACCCGAAATGCCCCAAGCTCCGGCTTGGGGCGGCGCTTGCGTCCGGTGTCTATAAAAGGAGTCATCCGGCTGTTCAAGGGCTTTTGATTCTTGGCCAAAATAGGGTATGACTTTCGGGTGCTGTCTGGAGTTACGATGGATTTCGAGCCGTTCCGTTTGCAATTTGCCGAGGCGCGGACGTCTTGCGCGGTGTTTAGCTCACCGCATTCGGGCAGTAATTATCCCGATGATTTCATGGCGCGCGTTGCGCTCGACCCCCACGAAATCCGCAGTTCCGAAGATGCTTTCGTTGACGAATTGTTTGCCTCGTCAACCCGATTTGGCGCGCCGCTGCTTTCGGCCAACTATCCGCGCGCCTATGTTGACCTGAACCGCTCGCGCGATGAAATTGATCCGGCGGTTGTTCACGGCACCATGAAAAGGGGCATGAATCCGCGAATTGCTGCTGGTTTGGGTGTGATTCCGCGGGTCGTGTCCGATGGACGCCCAATCATGCGCGGGAAGATTTCGCTCGCCGACGCCGAACGTCGGCTGATTGTGGCATATGAACCGTATCACAGCGCCCTGGCGCAACTTATCAACGGCCAGTTGAACACATTTGGCGCTGCCATATTGTTCGACTGCCACTCGATGCCGCACCGGGCGCTGATCTCGGCACCTTCGGTCAGAAACCGACGACCGGACGTGATCCTTGGCGATCGGTTCGGGGCCTCGTGTGACTACATGATCGCCGAAGAAACCAGCGCCGCTTTTACCGATCAGGGCTTTGTTGTTGCCCGCAACGCGCCCTTCGCGGGTGGTTACATCACCCAGTTTTATGGCCGTCCGAGCCGAAATGTGCACGCCCTCCAGATCGAAATCGACCGGGCAATCTATATGGACGAGAAATCCCTGGGCCGTTCGGCGTCTTTCAATCAGGTCAGCGAGCGGTTGAGCCGTGTCATCCGCACGCTGTGCGACCTTGGGCAATATCGCCTGTCGCTGGCTGCCGAATAACCAAAAAAAAGGCCGCATAAAGCGCGGCCCAAGTCTAGGGAGGAAACGCCCAATGTGGGCGCGCGATGCAACGCATCACGGGTTCAATATTGTGTTGCGTCGCAGCATTGTCAAATGTGCAGATGCGAAATGGGTGATTTTTTTTGCTGCTTGTTGCATTTTCGCCCATTCGTTGACTTATCGCAACGCTCGTCCCTTGAGGATTGCGTCGGGGCCAAATCGCTCGCGAATGGCATCGGTGGCCCGTTCGGTTGCGGCGCGCTTGGGCGCTTCGGGATCCAACAGATCGGCAAGCGCCCTTGATTCACTGGCTTTCGCGATGTCGGACAGGCCCACGCCGATCAAACGGAACGGTGCGCGCGCCAGCTCCTTTTCAAGCAATGGCAGGGCAAAACGATAGATTGTGTCGGCCAGTTGCGTGACGTCGGCAAGCGATACCCGGCGCGAAATCAGGGCAAAATCCGCCCGTTTGAGTTTCAGAGTGACCACCCTGCCGGCCAGATCCTTGGCTTTTGCCCGGTCGGAAACCTTTTCCGCCAGCCGCCAGAGATGACCTTCCAGAATGTCACGGTCGCCGGTGTCATCGAAAAAGGTGGTTTCGTGCGAGATGGTTTTGAGTTTTGCATCGCGGGCGACCGGCCGATGATCGAGGCCGCGCGCCAGGTGCCAAAGCCGGTCACCCATCCCGCCATAATGCACGCCCAGGTCTTTGCGATCGCGGCGCTTCAGATCGGCGATCGTCCGAATACCGTCGCGCGCCAGAACCTCTTGCATGGCGTGGCCAACACCCCAGATGACGCCGACGTTCTGGCGCTCGAGGAATGTTTCGGTCTCGGCTCTGCCGATCACGGAAAAGCCGCGCGGCTTGTCGAGATCGGAGGCAATCTTGGCGAGGAATTTGTTGTGGCTCAGGCCGACGGAGGCCGAAACGCCGATTTCTGTTTCGATCCGGCGGACCAGTTTTGCCAACAGAACCGCCGGTGCGGCGTGGTGAAGACGTTGGGTTCCGCCGAGGTCGATAAACGCTTCGTCCAGTGACAGCGGTTCGATCAGCGGTGTCAGGGTTTCCATCAGATTGCGGATCTGTCGCGAAACCTCGACATAAACCGCCATCCGGCCCTTGACGACTTCGGCTTCCGGACAAAGTTTGAGGGCCTGAAACATCGGCATGGCCGAGCGGACACCTTTGATCCGGGCGAGGTAACAACAGGTTGAGACGACACCGCGCCTGCCACCGCCGACAATCACCGGCTTGTCGCGAAGGCCCGGATTATCGCGTTTTTCGACCGAAGCATAGAAGGCATCGCAATCAAGATGGGCCACCGAAAGGCCGAACAGTTCGGGATGGCCGAGCGTGCGCGGCGACCGACAGACCGGGCAGCGGCCCGTCCCGGCAAAGGGCGTGCAGCAATCTCGACAAAGCGCGGTGACCGGGGTCGACATGCGCCCAGTATAGACCGCAAATCGCGGCCAGGAAAGCGGCTGATCCCGAGACCAGGCAATAAGCAACGATATGAAATTGTTCAAATAATGCAGAGCATGGTCGGGCCGGCCAGTCGAACGCGCTCAGGCCCCGGCCACCCCGTCGCCGAACCTGCCCAATGCTTCGCTGAAGAGCGCGGCATCGACATTGCCGCCCGAGGCAACGGCAATCACCGCGTCGCCGTGAATGTCGTCCTTGCGGAACAAAGCCGCCGCCAGCGCCACGGCACCGCCCGGTTCGAGAACCAGTTTCAGCCGGGTGAACGCCAGCGCCATTGCCTGCAATGCCTCGTCGTCGGTCACGACCAGACCGGGGCCGCAATGGCGCGCCAGAATCGGGAACGTGATCTCGCCCGGACTGGGGGTGAGTATCGCATCGCAGATCGAGCCGGTATCGCTGGCGTTGTTCTGCCGCGACCCCGCCAACAGCGACCGGGTCGTATCGTCGAAACCCTCCGGTTCGACCGGGCGCGGGCGCAATCCCGGCGCCGTGCCGGCCAAGGCCACGGCAATGCCCGATGTCAGCCCGCCACCGCCGCAGCAGACCAGCACATCGGCCCGGCTGACCCCCTCGGCATCGGCCTGTTCGGCAATTTCGAGCCCGGTGGTGCCCTGCCCGGCTATGACCATCGGATCATCAAACGGCTTGATCAGCGTCATGCCCCTTTCGCCGGAATATTTCGCTCCCAGTGCCTGGCGCAAATCATCGTTGCGCGGATGCAGGATGACTTCCGCCCCCAGGGCACGGGTGTTGGCGATCTTCAAGGCCGGCGCATCGTCGGGCATGATGATGATGGCCTTGACACCGTGGCGTGCGGCGGCAAGTGCTACCCCTTGCGCGTGGTTGCCGGACGAAAACGCGACGACGCCTTTGCTGCGTGTCCTGGCATCAAGGGCCGACAGGGCCGACCAGCCACCGCGGAACTTGAAGCTGCCGGTATGTTGCAGGTTTTCGGCTTTGACGAATACGCGTCGCCCGGCGATTTCGTCAAGAAACGGCGACGACAACAAAGGCGTGCGGCGCACGACCGGCGCCAATCGGGCTTCGGCGGCGCGGATCATGGCGAGGGTAATCATGCAATGCGCGCCAACAAGGCATCGAACGCCGACAGCGATTCCGGCTCGTCGAGAAACGGCACATGGCCGCGGTTGGCAACGTGGCGAACGATAAGGCCCGGATGACGTCGCTGCATCCCGGCGACGGTTTCCAGCGAAAGAATATTGGAATAGTCACCGCGAAGCACCGCCAGCGGAATATCCGTCAGGGCCTCATACAGCGGCCAGAGGTCGACCGGCGGAAGTTTTGCCGCCACCTCGAAAGCGTCGCGCAAATGCGGATCGTAGTTGATTTTCAGTCGCTCGGGCGTTTCCACCCACCATCGCGATGCGAGTGATTGCCAGCGTTCTGGTGAAACACCGGGAAAGGTCGCGGCCGTCATTTCTGCCATGCCAATACCGGCAGCGGCCAGGTTGGCGAAGTTCGGGTCGCGGCCGAGGTGGGTGAGAATGCCGCTGACCCCCGTTGGCTCGATATAGGGTCCGACGTCGCTGAACAAGACGCCCGCGAGCCGGTCACGGGCATAAGCCGCCAGCGCCAGGGCGATCAGCCCGCCGCGCGACGTGCCGATGATGGTGACTTGTTGCAGGGCAAGGTGATCGAGCAGGGCCAGGGCATCAAGCGATTCCTGAACAATGGAATAATGGTGCCAATCCGGGTCGAAATCCGACCCGCGCCGCCCCCGGCTGGTCAGGCAGATAAAGCGCGCCCGCTGCCCGCGCGCTGCGATCAGGTCATCGAAATCGGACAGGTTGCGGGTGAGGCCGGCAAGGCACAGCAACGGCACACCGCTGCCGGTGTCGGAATATTCGAGGGTCAGACCGTCAAGGGTGGTGAAATGCATGATCGAACCTAGGGGCTTGAGGCGACTCGGGGCAAGGGCCAAGATGCCGCAAAATTTGCGGAGGCACGAATGGCGAAACACGGAAGCATCAACTGGACCGAACTTTGGACCAGCGACATGAAAGCGGCGCAAGCGCATTACGCCGATCTTTTGCATTGGGTCTACGAGGATATGCCGGGGTCCGGCGGCACCTACAAATTGGCGAAACTTGGCGATGAAACGATTTGCGGCCTGTTTGAATGGCAGGATGCGCAGTCGAACCGCTGGTTCACCCATTTTACGGTCGATGATGTCGA
>JAYTCN010000001.1:0-6039 GCA_043736475.1 Paracoccaceae bacterium | reverse complement strand
AAACGCCGGTATTTGTCGCCGCTGCCGTGCCTGACGCCGCTGGCCCTGACTTTACGCACCCGCAGGCCAATCACCAGCGCCGCCACGATCATGCCGTAGAAGATGAACTGATTGGTTCCGCTCGTGGTTTCCACGCCAAAGCCATCTTTCAACAACTCGCCGATCGCGTTCTGGGTGATGCTGGCAAAACCGGCCAGTTCGGATTGGATACGGGTAAAATCCATGCTTTGACCGCCCCCACGGTTCAACGCCACGCTACTGATTACTTGGTCCATTGTACTGATTCCCTTATTACGATGCAAGGTAAATGCCTGTTAATGATTAAGAAATTGCCAAGCGGTTGCCGGATTTTGTCGGCATTTTCCGAGAATTCGACCCGTCTCCCGGCCAAAGGGTTTGCGCCATGCTGAAACTCAAATGCCCCAATTGCGCTGTCGAAGCCGAGGAGACGGAATTCGCCGCCGGTGGCCAGGCGCATCTGCAACGGTTCGGACCGGGGTCCGCCGATGCGGAATTTCGCGATTACCTGTTTCAGCGCAAAAACCCGCGCGGGGTGCATTTTGAACGCTGGCGCCACGCCTTTGGCTGCGGCAAATGGTTCCACGCGGCGCGATGCACCGCGACTTTGGAAGTTTTTGGCACGTATTCGGCGCAGGTTTCCGCTCCGCCCGAGGAACTGGTTAAAGTGATCAAAGCCAAACGGCCGGGTTGGAAAGGTTGGGAATGAGCAAGCGTCTTGCCAGTGGCGGAAGGCTGATTGATCGGTCAAGGCCGGTTGGCTTCACCTTCAACGATCACCCGATGCATGGGTTTCAGGGCGATACATTGGCTTCCGCGCTATTGGCCAACGGTCGGACTTTTTTGGGCAGATCGTTCAAATATCACCGACCGCGCGGGTTGGTGGCATCCGGCGCCGAGGAGCCGAACGCGCTGGTGGGCTTGGGCGAAGGCGCGCGGTTTGAGCCAAACCAACGGGCGACGACGACAGAATTGTTTGACGGGCTGAAAGCGGCGTCGCAAAACCATTGGCCAAGCCTTGACTTTGATGTGGGCGCGTTGAACGCAAGGATGGCGCGGTTCTTGCCAGCGGGCTTTTACTACAAGACCTTTATTCATCCCAGGGTGGCTTGGAAACATTTGTTTGAGCCGTTTATTCGCCGTTCGGCAGGTTTGGGAAAAGCGCCAAAGCTGGGCGATGCGGATGAGTATGAGTATTTCTATGTCTATTGTGACGTGCTGGTTATTGGCGGTGGAACCGCAGGAATTACGGCGGCGGCTGAAGCGGCGCGTTGCGGGGCACGGGTCTTATTGATCGAGCAAACCGCGCATTGGGGCGGGCGGGCGTTGACCGACGCCGTGCAGTTTGACGGCCTGGATGCGGCGGATTGGGCCTTGGCACAGATCGCGGCCTTGGGGAAACTGCCCAATGTGACCCTGCGCAGCCGCACGATGGGGGCGGGGGTCCATGACCACGGCTATGCCTTGGCCTATGAGCGGGTGGCGGACCATACGCCGGGCGACGGGCGGCCGCGGCACCGGCTGTGGCGGATCAGGGCTGGGCGTATTGTGACGGCAACCGGGGCGATCGAGCGGCCTTTGGCCTTTGCCGGTAACGATGTTCCGGGGGTGATGTTGGCATCGGCGGTGCGGGATTATGCAGGCCTGTGGGGGGTTAGCCCGGGCGAGCGGACGGTTTTGGTGACCAACAACGATGACGGCTATCGCACGGCGATTGCCTTGCATTCAGTCGGGTTGCAGGTGCCGGTTGTGTTGGACGCGCGGGCTGTGGCGGACGGGGATATGCCGTCACAGGCGCGGGCCTTGGGGATAAGGATAAAGACCGGCAAGGGAATAGCCAAAGTTTTGGGGGGCAAAGCGGTAACTGGGGTTGAGGTTTGTGCGCAAGATGGGGCGGGCGATGCACTGGAGACGATTGCCTGCGATTGTGTGGCGATGTCGGGCGGCTGGTCGCCGGTGGTGCATCTGTGGTCGCATTGCGGCGGCAAACTCTTGTGGGACGACGGCAGCGCGATGTTCCGCCCCGACCCGGCGCGACCGCCCCTGGGCGACGATGGCGCCGGATTCGTGATTGCGGCCGGCGCGGCCAACGGCGAATTGCAGCCGGCTGAATGTTTGGCCGATGCGGTTGCGGCGGGCCAAAAGGCGGCGGTCGCGACCGGCTTCAAGGCGAAAAAATCGGCAACCGCAAAGGTCAAAGCACCGATGGAGCAGTCTTTGCAAGCTGTCTGGCTGATGCCGCAGGCGGCAAAACCGGCCTTGCGCGCCAAGGCTTTCCTCGATTTCCAGAACGACGTAAAAGTGTCCGATATCCGCCTCGCGGCACAGGAAGGCTACGAATCGGTCGAGCACGCCAAACGCTATACCACCCTCGGCATGGCAACCGATCAGGGGAAACTCAGCAATATCAACGGGCTGGCGGTGCTGGCCGAAGCGCTGAACGCGCCGATCCCGCAGGTTGGCACCACGACGTTCCGCCCGCCCTACACGCCGATTTCGCTGGGGTCGATTGCCGGTGATGCCCGCGGCCCGTTGTTCAAACCCACCCGCCGCACGCCGATGGATGGCTGGCACGATTTGCACGGGGCGCTTTGGGAACCGGTGGCCGATTGGCGGCGGCCCTATGCGTTCGCGCGTGCCGGCGAGACGGTCAAACAGGCGGTGACCCGCGAGGTTTTGAATGTGCGGTCCGCCGTCGGCATGCTCGATGCCTCGACCCTGGGCAAGATTCTGGTCAAAGGCCCCGATGCGGGCAAGTTCCTCGACCTGATCTACACCAATGTCATCTCGTCACTGCCGGTCGGAAAATGCCGCTATGGTTTGATGTGCAACGAAAACGGTTTTCTGTTCGACGATGGCGTCGTCGCGCGTCTGGCCGACGCCGAATTCCTCTGCCACACCACTTCCGGCGGCTCGGACCGGGTGCATGGCTGGATGGAGGAATGGCTGCAGACCGAATGGTGGGATTTGCAGGTCTATACCGCCAATGTGACCGAACAATTCGCCCAGATCGCCGTGGTTGGACCGAAGGCGCGGCTGGTGCTGGAGAAACTCGGCGGAATCGACGTGTCGCGGGAAACCATGCCGTTCATGTCGTTCGCCGACGGGGTCATGGCGGGCATTCCGGCGCGGCCTTACCGGATTTCGTTCAGTGGTGAACTATCATTTGAAATTGCCGTTCCCGCCGGGCGCGGACTGGAGTTCTGGGAAATGGTGGCGGCGGCGGGGGCCGAGTTTGGCATCGCCCCTTATGGCACCGAAGCGTTGCACGTGATGCGGGCCGAAAAAGGCTTCATCATGATCGGCGATGAAACCGATGGCACCGTCATTCCGCAAGACCTGAACCTCGGTTGGGCGGTGTCGAAGAAAAAGCCCGATTTCATCGGCAAGCGGGCGCATGAACGGCCGTATTTCAGCGATCCCGACCGCAAACAGCTGGTCGGCCTGCGCACCGACAATCCGGCCATCGTGCTGCCCGACGGAGCGCATGCGGTCGAGGGTCCGAAGCTGGCGAACGGCATGGAGAACATGATCGGGCATGTCACCTCGTCGTATTTCTCGCCGACTTTGGGCCATTCGATTGCCATGGCGCTGATCAAGGGCGGTTCGCGGCGGCTGGGGCAGACCCTGAGCTTCCCGGTCAGCAAAAACGAGATCATCCGCGCCAAAGTGGTCGATCCGGTATTCCTCGACAAGGAAGGGGAGCGGCAGAATGCCTGACCCAATCGCAATCAGCCGGGTCGATCAAGGCATGATCACGCTGCGCGGCGATCTTGCCGACCCGGCATTCGGCAAGGCGGTGCAGTCAGTGGTTGGAACCACAGTTCCGCGCCAGCGCGAAATTGTCCATTCGGGTGCCGGCGCCGCTGCCTGGATGTCAGCCGACGAGCTGTTATTGCTGGTTCGCCGCGCCGATGCGCAAACCCTGTCCGCCAAACTGGACCTTGCGCTGGCCAAACACCATCACCTTGCCGTCAATGTATCGGACGCCCGCGCGCTGTTCCGTATTGCCGGGAAAGGCGTGCGCGAGGTGCTGGCCAAAGGTGCGCCGGTCGATCTGGCCCCGGGCCGGTTCGAGCCGGGCATGATCCGCCGCAGCCGGATCGGCCTTCTGGCGGCGGCGTTCTGGATGCCCGCAGCGGACACGTTCGACATCATCTGCTTTCGCTCGCTGGCCCAGCACCTGGAGGCCTGGCTGCGCCATTCCGCCCGTCCGGGCAGCCTGCCGGGGGTTTTTCGCGGCGTTTCGGTTCCGGCGAATGACATGGTGCTTGACGGGCCTGCCGCCAGGACTAAGGCTGGTCACAATTCCAAAAAACAAGGGGAGAAACCATGAAAAATCTGCTCGTGACGGCTTTTGCCGTTGCTTCCATCGCTTCGTCAGCCGTGGCTGCCGAACTCGATATCTGCGTTGAGGGTGCCTATCCGCCATTCTCGGAAACCGCCACCGACGGGTCGGTTGTCGGGTTCGACATCGACATCGCCAACGCACTTTGTGAAGTCACCGGCAATACCTGCACGATGGTGAAAAGCGACTGGGACGGGATCATTCCGGCTTTGGTCGAAGGCAAATGCGACGCCATCGTCGCCTCGATGACCATCACCGAAGAACGCATGCAGGTCATTGATTTCACCAGCCATTACTATCTGACCAAGGCTGCCTTCGTCGGCAAGGAGGGGGCTACGATTGAAGACCTGGGCCGGGTCGGCGTGCAGCGCGGCACGACGCACCAGAACTATTTGGAAGGGGTGTACCCGGACAAGGAACTGGTGCTCTACGCCAGCCAGGACGAAGTCTATCTCGACCTTGTTGCCGGTCGTATCGATGCGTCCATGGCCGATGGACTGGCCCAGCTGGAAGGATTCCTCAATACGGATGCCGGCACAGGGTACGCGTTTGTCGGTGAGGGCGTCTATGATCCCGCCTATCACGGCAAAGGTGCCGGCATCGGGGTGCGCAAAGGCGAGGAGGCGCTGCGCGACTCGCTGACGGCCGCGATCCAGACCATCAAGGATAACGGCAAATACAAAGAAATCATGGGCAAGTACTTCGACATCGACATTTCGGGCGACTGACCGGGACTTTGCCTGCGCGCCTTGCCGGTGCGCAGGTAGTTCAGCATGGAAGCAATCCTTGCCTACGCGCCGCTGATCGTGAAAGGAACCGGAATCACCGTGTCCCTGGCGGTGATATCCTGCCTGCTGGCGACCCTGCTGGGTGCCCTGGGTGCTGCCGGGAAACTGTCGGGCTACCGGGCGGCAGGCGCCGCTGCCGGGGCCTATACCACGGTGGTGCGCGGCATCCCCGATCTGGTGCTGTTGCTGCTGGTCTATTTCGGCGGCCAGCGCCTGGTCAACATTGCCGCGAATGCGCTCGGCCTTGAAAGCGTCGACCTGTCAAAATTCTGGGCCGGGGTGCTGGCGATCGGCTTCATCTACGGCGCCTATCTGAGCGAGACCTTTCGCGGCGCCTATATGACCATCCCGCGCTCGCAGATCGAGGGGGCAAAGGCGCTGGGCCTGCACAACGGGCAGATCCTGTGGCTGGTCGTGCTGCCGCAACTGATGCGCTTTGCCTTGCCGGGCTATGCCAATGTGTTTCAGGTTCTGGTCAAATCCACCGCCGTGGTCTCGATCATCGGCCTGGAAGACCTTGTCGGCCTGACCAATGACATCGGCAAGACCCTGCGCCAGCCGTTCACCTTTTTTGCCGTCGCTTTCGTCATTTTTCTCGGCATCACCTGGGTCAGCCAGCGGCTGTTCTACTGGATGGAGCGCCGCTACGCCCTGAAGGGTTATCATGCGGGTTGAACTGGTGCTGCAACACTGGCCGCAATTGCTGCTGGGCATCTGGTATACCCTGCACCTGACCTTTCTGGCGCTGGCGATCGGCTTTTGCATCGCTTTGCCCTGCGGCATCGCTTTGGCGCAAAAGGTGAAATGGGCGGCGCCGTTCATCCGCGCCTATGTCTATGCCTTTCGCGGCACGCCTTTGCTGGTGCAGACATTCCTGATCTATTA